>CAZOPG010000399.1:0-2042 GCA_964581585.1 uncultured Planctomycetaceae bacterium
ACCAACTGCACCCAAATTCAAGCAATGTGATTATTATATTGTCGGGACAATCGAAGAAGTTGTGCCACAACTGGCACTAGCACTAAAAGAGAACAAACAGGAGACAACCAAGTGAGCAGCAACCCGACCAAAACAGAGGTTCTCATAATCGGTGCCGGGCCGGCGGGACTGGCGACGGCTATAACATTGAAAAAAACAAAACCTGATGTAGAAGTGTGTGTGATAGACAAGGCTGCTGACTTCGGCAATCATAATCTATCAGGAGCGGTTCTTGAAGCTGACGCACTCGTTCAACTGCTAAAACCTCTCGGCGGTGATATTTTGCAAAGCGATGCTGCAAAGGAAGTGCTGATTTCGGAGGTCAAAAAAAATAAAGTTTTGTTTATGGCTGGAAAAAAATTTGCAGTCAACATTATCGCGGCTATCAAAATCGCAAAGCTGCTTGGTCTTGGCTTCGGCCAGATGATCCCTGAAAAAGACTACATTGTTTCGATAAGCGCTCTTACCAAATGGTTCGGGAAAATCGCTGTCGAGCTTGGAGTAGAAGTTATCCACGGATTTGCCGCAGAGGATATTATTTATGACAGTCAGGCAAAAAGAGCTACCGGCGTAAAACTCGTCGATCAGGGCCTGGACAGGGAAGGTAAGCCTCAAGATAATTTTGTGCCGGGAGAAATTATCAGTGCCGAGGTAATAGTTTTGGCTGAGGGTTGCGATGGACTTCTAACGGAAAAATTTATTGAAAAAGCTGAGCTTAAAAGACAAGCTAATCAACTTTACTCGGTTGGTGTCAAAGAACTTATCAGGGTCAGCGACCAACAGTACAAAAAATTCGGTTCCGGCACAATAGTTCACGCTATGGGCTATCCGCTCTGGCGGCCCGGGCTTGGGCCTGCAATGTTCGGAGGAGGAATTGTTTATGATTTCGGAGCTAATCATCTCGTTGTCGGTATGATCGTTGGGGCTGACTGGAAGTATCATGATTTCAATCCGCAGGACGCTTTGACAAATTTCAAGAACCATGAGTTTGTAAAACAATTTATACAGGGCGGGGTCGTTGTCGAAGCTGGCGCCAAAATGATACCTGAGGGCGGTTATTACGCTATTCCTCGTGACAAAAGAACCAGTGCTGTTGGAAAAACTAATGTGCTTATTCTTGGGGACGGTGCTGGATTTGTGAATATGCTAAAAATAAAAGGTCTTCATAATGCTATCAAGTCAGGTATAGCAGCGGCAAAGGCTATATCGCAATCGATGAAAAATACAGGGGCGACTGCTTCAAAATATACCGAGCTATTATACAGCTTCGGCGTCATCAGAGAAATGAGCTCGGCTAAGAACTTCAGGCAGACAGTAGCAAAGCTTGGACCTTTAGTTGGTATGCCGTTATCGTCGCTGGGCGGATTGCTGCCTAAATTTAACATTGACAGCGATTATAAAGCTATGACAAAGGATAAATATTACTATAAAAAGGACAAGGATTTCGATAAGGATACTTTTACGGCGATGGCCGCAACCGAGCACCGTGAAGAACAGCCATCACACCTAACAATCATAGATTCTGAAATATGCAAAAAAAGATGTGTTCCTGAATTTAATGCGCCTTGCATTACATTCTGTCCTGCTGGAGTTTATGAAACTGTAAAAGAACAGGTGAAACCTGCCAATTCATCGAACTGTCTGCATTGTAAAACCTGTCAGCGAAAATGTCCTTTTGACAATATCAGGTGGACAGTGCCAGAGGGTGGCGGCGGGCCTAGATATAAAAATATGTAAGAAATGAATCAGGAAAGAAAAAGTTGAGACGGTAAATGAATATCGAGCAGATTTATCAACCAATTGCGGATGACTTGAAAAAGATGGAACGTCTTCTGGAAATATCTGTTAAGGAATCGAAATATCCTTCAATTCGCCAAATGAGCAACTCCTTGTTGGAATCTGGAGGCAAAAGGCTGAGACCTGCGCTCGTTATTCTTTCTGAAAAAGCCGCCTCTGCCGGCAAAAATTGTAATTGCGACGAAGACCGGCTTATCCAACTGGCC
>CAZOPG010000400.1:0-2035 GCA_964581585.1 uncultured Planctomycetaceae bacterium
ATTCAACCATCGGATCCAAAACGGTTGGATTCAAAAATCATTGTGCAACAGGCTCCTCACCACCGCTGAAATACAGGTTGGCGTCTTCAATTGATTTTATACGTCCAAGATTGAATGTCCGGACCTGGCTGTGCGATTGAGATTTTCCGAGGACATACCATGCACGATTTCGAAACGTAATATGGTAGGGACTCAGCAATGTTTGGATTGTCTTTTTGTCGAAAAGTGAATCATAAACGAGTTTGACCTTTTGCCTTTTGCGAATAGCCTTTTGTAATTTCGCAAAAATATTGTCAAGCAGATTTATCTCGGCATGTTTGCCGGCAATAACAGAAATATTTTGCAGTGTTGTCCTGCAGTATTCCTTTATATTGGCCGGAAGATGGTTTTCAATTTTCAGCCCCGCCAGTAATGCTGTATTTTTGAAAGGCATCGGAGTATGGTGCCGCATCTTGTGCAGAAGCAGCATCAGACTAAGAGCTTCAGGAAGATTAAAATCAATGGGCGGCAGAAAGAATTTAGGGTCGATACTGTAGCCGCCAGCTTTTTTATTGAATTTGTACGGCACGCCAATATTCTGAAGCTCTTTAAGGTCTCGAAAAATCGTCCTTCTACTGACTCCCAATATCTTTTCAAGATCAAGCGGAGAGTAACTTTCGCCAGCCTGAAGCGTTGTCAAAATTCGCACGACCCTGCTAACTCTGCTCGATTTCATTAGGTTATGAATCCTTTATATAAACCCTTGCCATAGCATTATGACATAAAAAATTATAGAAGTTTTTACATAAAAGTCAAGAGTATGTGCTTTTTTGTTTTTTTATTGTTTCCATCTGTCGATTTGGTTAGTATTGTGCCGAATAAACATGACAGCAAGAAAACTAAAAGATTATCCTGATATATCTCTGACGCCGCAAGGCCTTGAGGGAAAAATAGATTTTAACGATATTTTTTCCCAGCCGCAGCCGGTGCATATCGAAATAGGTTCCGGCAAGGGCACATTTCTTGTCAACCAGGCTGAAGCTCAGCCAGAGATAAATTTTCTCGGCATTGAATGGGCCAATAAGTATTGTCGTCATGCGGTTGACAGAATCGGCCGCTGGGGGCTGGGCAATGTTCGCCTGATTCGCACCGACGCAGCTGAGTTTATCGCTGAACACGTTGGCGACGGCTCTGTGGACTGTTTTCATGTTTATTTCCCCGACCCCTGGCCGAAGAAACGCCATCATAAACGCCGTTTTATCTGCGAAAAAAACATTGCTGAACTGCTGCGGTGTCTTGTCCCGGATGGAATAATCAACATCGCCACCGACCACGCCGACTATTTTGAACAGATTGAGGGGGTAATTACCTCAGCGGCTGACCAATTGGAGAAGATTGATTTTATCAAACCAGCCGGGGCTGGCGAAGATGAATGGGCCGGCACAAATTTTGAGCGGAAATATATTAAAGAAGGAAGAGAGATTTACACAATCGCCGCAAAGAAAAAAAACAAAAGTTAGGCTAAACTTCCGGGCACATCATAATATATTTGCGGACTTCCTCCAAATCGGCCATGGCAACGGCGATTTTGTCGTCGGCAGCACCATAATACAGGTACAACTGGTTGCTCTCTTCGTTAATCGTTGCTCCGGTGACAAAAACTACATCCCCAACATCGCCAAAACGCTCATATTCAGCTTCTGGGCCGAGAACCCATTCTTCACTACGACGCAGAATCTTCCACGGCTGCTCAATGTCCAGCAACGCCATTCCAATTCGATAAATTTCGCCGGCAGTGGTTTTGCGAACGCCGTGATAAAACATGAGCCATCCTTCTGGAATTTCTATCGGCTGACAGGCCAGTCCTATGCGATGATTGTCCCAGAAGGCACTGCGGGTAGTCATTAGCACACGATGGTCGCCCCAGTGTTTCAGGTCAGGGGAAAGACTAATCCACATGTGAGCTTCGCCGCGAACGATTGGCCGATGTACAAGGGCAAATCTGCCTTGAAAACGACGCGGAAACAAGCAGGCGTCTTTGTCTTCGGGGGGAAGC
>CAZOPG010000401.1:0-2034 GCA_964581585.1 uncultured Planctomycetaceae bacterium
ATTGACTCTTTCCTTAAATCTTAACTCTTACGTGTTCTGCATAACCTTTAGGCGAAGCATGGATTTCATAACTCTGGTTCGTTCCGCGAACCCCACGGCCGTGTCTTACCTTGGATATTGGATATTGAGTGTTGGTTATTGGATATTCATTTTTTCTTTAGTCTTTTTTGTCTTTTATTTCCGCATTTCCGCCTTTTCTAACTTACACATTTTTAATTCCTTGACACTTTATAGTAAAAAATATATATTTGTCAGAAATGTTTCTTTATATAGAATCATTTGTGTGGGTTTTTTGTTTAATGTAGGTGTATAAGTTAAACAGAAAACCCTAATTTAAAACAAAAAAGGAAGGATCTAATATGCTTGGTTTAGAAGGTAATTCGATATTCGTGGCCTATATCTTGTCAATTCTCTCAGCACTCGGATGTCTGGTTTATGGAATCATAAACTGGAATAAAGGGGGCGACAATGAGAAGGCAGATATTAAGGAAGAGAAAAAATGGGAATCTGACGAAGAAAAGATTTCAGAAACATTATAAAAAGGAGTAAAAAATGTTTAATATTTTAGCGGTAGTAATATATATATCAATTTTATCTTATTTTGCGTATTTGGGATTTAAAGGCACCAAAACGGCAAAGGATTATCTTGTAGGTGGTGGTGAAATCCATCCATTCATTATGGCTCTCTCTTATGGAGCAGCCTTTATTAGTACATCAGCCATTGTTGGTTTTGGTGGTGCAGCAGCATTCTTCGGAATGAGTCTGTTGTGGCTTACATTCCTTACAATTTTTGTTGGTGTTTTCATTGCTTTTATTGTGTACGGCAAAAGAACAAGAAAAATTGGTCACAACTTGAGTGCCCATACATTTCCTGAATTCTTGGCAAAACGTTACAAATGCCCTGCAATTCAGAAGTTTGCTGCGATAGTAATTTTCTTGTTTATGCCTATTTATGCAGCAGCAGTTATGATTGGTGCAGCTAAGTTTCTTGAAATTAGTTTGAGTATTCCTTATGTTACAGCACTATTCTTCACATCAATTATCGTTGCTATTTACGTATTCTTTGGTGGTCTAAAAGGTGTTATGTATGCAGATGCATTCCAAGGTGGTCTGATGTTTGTTGGTATGTTGTTCCTTGTGATCTTTACATACACAAAATTGGGTGGAGTTGTTCCAGCTCATACAGCACTTACTGATCTTCTTGCCCAACCTGGAGTTAAAGCCCAGTTAGCTAAAATGCCTCCAACATTTAATGGTTGGACTAGTATGCCTGGTTTTCTGTCAATTAACTGGATGGTTGTTGTTACATCATTGGTGATGGGCGTGGGTATTGGTGTTTTGGCTCAACCTCAGCTTGCTGTTAAGTTTATGACAGTTAAGAGTAATAGAGAGTTAAACAGAGCTGTTCCAGTTGGCGGCATCTTTGTTCTTATGATGACAGGTGTTGCATTCACTGTTGGTGCTTTATCTAATGTATTCTTCTTTAGGGACACAGGTAAAATTGCAGTTGCTGCTGCAGGCGGAATAGACAAGATTATACCACTATTTCTTAACACATACTTGCCTGAGTGGTTTGTTGCTCTATTTCTGATTGTTCTAATTGCAGCTGGTATGTCAACTTTGAGTTCTCAGTTTCATGCAATTGCAACAGCATTTGGACATGATTTACTTTATAATGAAAAACAATCGCAGGCAAAGCAGGTTCTAGTTACTAGAATTGGTGTTCTTATTGCATTTGTTTTGACATTTGTTCTGGCTTACTATCTTCCACTAATCTGGGATGGAGCAATTGCCAGAGGTACAGCAATTTTCTTTGGACTATGTGCTGCATCGTTCCTGCCAATGTACACAGCTGCTCTCTATTCAAAGAAAATCAAGAAGAGTGCAGCAGTCATTGGCATGATTACTGGTTTTGTAGTTAGTCTGTTCTGGATGTGCTTTGTTCATTTCAAAACAGCAGCTGCACTTGGAATTTGTAACTTGATTATAAATAAACCATTTCTGCTTTCCAAAGCTAATAAGCTGACTTATGTA
>CAZOPG010000402.1:0-2033 GCA_964581585.1 uncultured Planctomycetaceae bacterium
CGATATCCCTTTGTGCTTTGTCTCGTCCCAAAAATTAAGGGCCACAACAGTGGAAATCTTGCTCTTAAGCAATTGAAGCGTCAGGTTCAGGCTGCGTTCCAGATTGGTGGATTCCACAATATTAATAACTACATCGTCGTCGGTATGTTCGCCAAGCAACTCTACAGCTATTTCCTCTGCTTTACAGGTCGGTTCCAGAGAGTATGTTCCGGGCACATCGATAAGCTCTACGCGTTTGTCCCCAAGTCTCATACGGCCCTTTGTAAATTCAACCGTGGTGCCAGCGTAATTGGAGACAATAACATTTGCGCCGGTAAAGCGATTAAATACCGCACTTTTTCCGACATTGGGATTGCCCATAAGAAGGATTTTCATTTCTTACTCTCGGCATCAATTTCCACTAATACTTTGGAGGCCATGCCGAACCCAAGGGCAATCTGGGTGTGATTTTGTCGAATGAGGACTGGCCCTTTCATCCATTGGGAATTTATCTTTGTGATTTCTTTTCCTGTTTTGATTCCCAGTGCCATGAGTTTTTGACACAGACCGCTGCCGCCATTTATTTCTATTATTTTCCCCTTTTGGCCTGACTGCATCTTTGCTAAAGAAATTCTGTTAGGTTTTGTTTCACTCATTTCCATTTTATTTTAGTTCTTAAGAGATTTTTTCACAAACTCTTTCTTACCAAGCCAGTACATACTAGATTGATAATTGTTATCAATCTAGTACAGTAGTTTAGGGTACTATCATGCTACCGTCAATCATTTTTCATGTTTTTAGAAAGATTTTTGACTTATAGGTGAAATGCTTATAAAATTGTAAGCTGTGAGAATGATAATCAATTGTCTGCAAGGTTAAATTCAATGAAATCGGCAAAGGCCATATTCAGACAGCATTTGAGGGATAACGGCATGCTCTGCAGCGAACAGCGAGAGCAAATTTTGGACATATTCCTCAAGATTGAGAGACACCTAACGATTAATGACCTTTACGATTTAATCAGAAAGGAGAACTCTAAAATTGGTATTGCCACTGTATACCGGACAATGAAGGTGATCTGTCAGGCTGGATTGGCGAGAGAGACGGATTTTGGCGGAAATATCAGACGATTTGAGCACAAACATAAACATCAGCACCATGATCACCTAATCTGCAATAAGTGCGGCAAAATCATTGAGGTGATAAGCCCTGAGATTGAAAAACTGCAGGAAAACTTGGCAGAAAAGCATGAATTCACCGTGTTCAGACACAGGATGGAGATATATGGTATTTGCAAAACTTGCAAAAGCAAATAGATTCAGGGTTGAAGTCGATGGCGAGGTATAGTTGCCGAATTTATACTGAACAGCCTGTGTGGTCAGCAAAAGCCTTGAATTATTGTCGTTTTTAACTAAAATCCACTGTTTTGTAAGAGTGGGTGCAGAACATAATAGCGATTTGTCGCGTATAGAAAGCTCGTAAATTATGCAATGACTTTATCAGGAGACAACAGTTATGACAGCCGATATTAAACAGATTGAAGGGTTGGTCAAAGAAAAAGGTGGATTTGTCCGCGACCTCATCGCCGAGATGGACAAAGCTATTGTTGGCCAGCGGTACATGCTTGAGCGGATGCTGATAGGGCTTTTGGCTGACGGGCATATCCTGCTGGAAGGTGTGCCGGGCCTTGCAAAAACGATGGCGGTAACAACGTTATCACGGGCGATTGACTGCCAATTCAAGCGAATACAATTCACTCCAGACCTGCTGCCAGCCGATTTGACTGGTACGCAGATTTATCGCCAAAGTGATGGCCAGTTTCAGACGCGTAAAGGCCCAATATTTGCGAATATCATATTGGCTGATGAGATTAACAGGGCACCGGCAAAGGTTCAGAGCGCATTGCTTGAGGCGATGCAGGAAAAGCAGATTACTATTGGCGATGAAACTTTTGCTCTGCCCAATCCGTTTCTTGTCTTGGCAACGCAGAATCCGATTGAGCAGGAGGGAACATATCCGTTGCCGGAAGCCCAGCTTGACAGGTTTATGATGAA
>CAZOPG010000403.1:0-2017 GCA_964581585.1 uncultured Planctomycetaceae bacterium
GGCCATTTGGTGGCCCGGTCCCCATGCCCACACTCGATAAGCTTGCCAGCAGTGGTCTTAGGTACAATCAATTTCATACTACTGCGCTTTGTGCCCCGACCCGCGTGGCCTTACTTACGGGTTACAATCACCATTCAAATAACATGGGATCCATTGGCGAAACAGCCACCGCATTCCCCGGATACACCGGGGTAAGGCCACAAACCATTACAACCATGGCGGAAGTCCTCCGACAGAACGGCTATAATACTGGTCATTTCGGGAAATGCCATGAAGTGCCCTCATGGGAGGTAAGTGTATCAGGGCCACAGGATCGCTGGCCCCTTCGCTCGGGTTTTGAAAAATTCTATGGATTCCTTGGAGCCGAAACTAACCAATGGTCGCCCTTGATCTATGATGGCACCACCCAGGTTGATATTCCGGATGACCCCAATTATCATTTCACCACAGATATGACCAATCAGGCCATTACCTGGGTCCGCTTCCAACAGGCACTAACACCTGATAAGCCCTTTTTTATGTATTATGCTCCCGGGGCAACCCATGCACCCCACCAGGCACCGGAGGAATGGATCGACAAAAACAAGGGCAAGTACGACCAGGGCTGGGATAAACTGCGGGAAGAGACGCTGGAAAGGCAAAAGAATTTAGGGATTGTGCCTCAAAATACTACCCTGGCACCAAAGCCTGCCGCCATCCCTGACTGGGAAAGCCTTACAGATGATCAAAAACTACTTTTCTCCAGACAAATGGAGGTATATGCCGGTTTTGCCGAACATACCGATTACGAGATTGGCCGATTGGTATCTGCTTTAGAAGAGTTGGGTGTAATGGATAACACAGTGTTTATTTATATCGCCGGAGATAATGGCTACAGTTCTGAAGGGCAAATGCAGGGTATGTCGAGTGAGATGAGTTACTTTAACCAGGTTCCGGAAACTATGGCTGAAATGTTGGAGCATTATGATGATTGGGGATCGCCGGATACCTATCCGCATTTTGCCATGGGATGGGCAGTAGCATTGGATGCCCCATTTTCCTGGACCAAACAAATGGCTTCCGACTTTGGGGGAACACGTACTGGGATGGTAATTCACTGGCCAGTAGGGATTCAGCGTGAAGGTGATATCCAGGCCCAGTTTTGCCATGTCATAGATATTGCACCAACTGTTTACGAAATTGCCCATATCCCTGCACCTGTTATGGTAAATGGCATCGAACAGGATCAGATAGAAGGGACAAGTCTTGCATATACATTTAATGACCCACAGGCAGAAGAGGAACACACGGTCCAGTACTTCGAGATATATGGAAACAGGGCAATTTACCAGGATGGTTGGTTGGCAAGGACTATTCACCGTCCTCCCTGGGTTTTTCAGATACCCCAAACCTTACAGCAGGACCGGTGGGAGTTGTACAACACGAATGAAGATTTTAGCTTGTCTGAAGATCTCTCTGCAGTAAATCCCGATAAATTGAAAGCAATGCAGGAGCTTTTTATGAAAGAGGCCGAAAAATATCATGTGCTCCCTATTGATGACCGCACGATGGAAAGAAGAAACCCGGTTCTGGTAGGAAGGCCAACTTTAATGGCCGGGAGAAAATCAATGACCCTTTCCGAAGGAATGAAGGGAATGGGAAATGATGTATTTCTGAACATGGGCAATACCTCCTATACCATTACAGCAGATGTTACCTTGGCAGAAAACAGCAATGGTGTGATTGTATGTCAGGGAGGAAGGTTCGGAGGGATCTCATTTTACCTTAAAGATGGAAAGCCTTGTTTTACGTACAATTACCTTGGGAAAGAACAGTATCAGCTTAGCTCATCAGAATTGCTTAAACCCGGAAGATATAAGCTCGAATATGTTTTTAACTATGATGGCGGAGGGCCCGGGAAAGGAGGGACAGGAATACTGTTGGTAGATGAAGAACAGGTAGATATGGTGAGGTTCCCAAAAACCCAACGTGGCATATTTTCATTGGAAGAGGGTGCAGATGTTGGTACCGATGAAGG
>CAZOPG010000404.1:0-2016 GCA_964581585.1 uncultured Planctomycetaceae bacterium
CTTATCCGTTCAGAATAATAAACTTGTTGACTTACATGCCAGATGCACCATCAATAAAACCCTTACAAAAGAATTACTATTGCAAAAAATTGAAGAAGGTAGCGGAATCGCAAGATTATTCTAATATTCAGTAAACATCCCTAGGTACCATAATGGAATTTAACTATAATTTTCATCAATTCCCATATCGCAAACTAAAACTTAAAGTTCCGCGAAGAGCTTTTATGATGTCGTTATTAAAGGAAGTCAACGGGACCGTAAGAGCAGCTGGTCAGAAACCAACTTTTCGTATGGCTGATCTCGGTGAAATGGAAACAGAGAATATCTTCAGCGTCATTCCTGCACTATATCCGGGAATCAAATTTCAAAAGGACCCGCATTTCGTGGTTGCCAAAGCCCCCCAACATATGGAGTATATCCATCTATGCCCCAGAGGCTCTGCCGCGCACACATTATTGCAGTTTTTCAATTTGAAACTTACATTAATTACCCTTAGTGAAAAATTATCAGAACAACATAAAATGAATCCCAAACTTGCCATTGAATATACTCGAGGTTTCTTTCTATTCCTTGTTGAATCTGGTTTTTCTTATCCTGCTGGCGGGACACCGAATGAAACCTGATCAATTACCACCTTTCTTATATGCCATCTGGGATCAATCGCACCGAATTCAGAGTAAAGAAACTTTCACAACGCTGAAGAATAACTGGGATTCATTTGTTAACACAATACAATCCGAAATTCCAGCCATCAATTATGCTTCGAACGAAGAACTTCTCTACCTGGGAGAATTATCGCCTGGATGCAACTTATGCCGGTCTGGCCAATGGGATTGTTTTTTTCTTAATTCAAAATGCAATCTAAACTGCTCCTTTTGCATTAGTCCCATGAATTCAAGTGCTTCTTTTTGTGGTTCAAATATCGGGCCTTCACCCAAAAATAATGCTGCTGAATATATCAAGAATGACATCCAGGGAATTTCGTTTAGTGGTGGCGAACCTCTTCTTCAAAGAGAAAAACTTTTCCAGTGGTTAGATGAGAGTTCACAAATCCCAAATATCCAGTGTCGCTGGATATATACCAATGGTCTTCTGTTAACTGAGAAGTTATTATTGGAGTTGTCAGCCCACAATTTAGATGAAATCCGGTTTAATGTGGCTGCCACCAATTATCAACACCCACACCTTCTTTCAATCATGAAAAAAGCAGGGCAAATACTGCCCACAATAACCATTGAAATTCCTGTGATCCCTGAGGATGAATCCGCCCTCCTTAAAGCATTACCGGAGTGGGTCAACTGTGGTGTCAAATTCTTAAATTTTCATGAATTAATTTATGAACCCGGCAGTCGTTCAACCCAAATGATAGGTCAAAGAATGCCGATCACGTTCCCGGATGGCCATCAATTTTGGATTAACCCGGAAAGCTCAAAAACTACAAAAAAAATATTCCAGGCAATTGCTCAAAACAACTTCCCAATATCGCTCAACTATTGTTCAACAATCGGGAAATGGCGCCAATTAACCCAACGACGAGAACAACTACTGAATTCACAACTAGAATCCTTTGAGAAATACATTGGAGATGGCATCATAGAAAGCATCTTTCATGTTACCAAAGACAGCTATTCTCCAATAAACCATTCGAACTTGCCAGATTTGATCAATCAGCACCCTTTCGATAGTTTCTATCGAGTGCAAAGAATGGGTAATCTAACCTCAAATCAAAGTAAAAACCAATGGGTTGCTTTTGAACCCATTTATGAAGGGTTTTAAAAATGGAAGAGTTTCTCCAATTTTTTCAGAGTGCCCCTAAATCATTAAACACAAGAAAACTGTTAGGCTTTTATTTGGCGTTAAACCAAAAATACCCGATTTCAGAGAATCAGATGCCACTGACCTATTTTAGAAGAAAGGGATTAACCGATTCTCCTCTGCTGGCTTGGAACCAACTCAAAAAAATTAATCAAAATACGGATACGACTAAACCACTCAGTATCTATATCCACATTCCAT
>CAZOPG010000405.1:0-2010 GCA_964581585.1 uncultured Planctomycetaceae bacterium
GGCCGGGTTTGTCCTTTTTGGCATCTGTAAATGCACCTGCTTTATAACCAAACAATTCGGACTCTAAGAGTGTATCAGGCAAAGCACCACAATTTACCGCAACGAAAGGTTTATCCTTACGGAAGCTCTGATTATGAATAGCTCTGGCAAAAAGTTCTTTACCTGTACCGCTTTCACCCTCAATTAAAATTGTTGTATTACTTTCAGCAATGTTTGGCAAAATAGCAAAGAGGTTCTGCATATTATGGCTTTGGCTGATAATATCTTCGCATGAATACCTGCCTTCGATTTCCTTGCGGAGTTGATCAATCGCACTGGTATCACGAAATGTTTCAACTCCCCCGATAACTTTACCTTTAGCGTTTTTTAACAGAGCAGTTGATATGGCAATTGCTCTTTTCTTGCCTTGGGCATCGATGATGTGCACTGCCTTATTCATTATGGGTTTGCTGGTTTGCATTGTTTCTGCTAGCGTACAGCCAGTTTCACAAACGTCTGCTCGCAGAACATCCCTGCAGCGTTTGCCAATAGCCTCTTGACGCCCGATACCGGTAATTTCTTCTGCCGTCCGATTAAACGAGGTAATTCGCCAGTCTAAACCTACTGTAAAAACACCTTCACTTATCGAGTCCAGAATTACATTTTGTTCTTTATTTTCCATTTTCTATTATAACCAATATAGCACAAACAGTTGCAAAATGCAACGGCTATTGCAAAATTGGCCAGTTTTATGACGTTCGCTAACTGATTTTAGCATTTCTCAAAGATGCCATACAGAAAACTTTAGAGCCAAATCTCTTTTTTGGACTATGACTCAAGCTCAAAAGACATATGGATTACTTGTCCTTTGCTCAACTTACCTCAATTTTTAGTCTAAAAACGCTTATTGACATTTGGCTCTCAGATTGCTGTTCGTTAGTCTTTTTAGGCACCATCGGATTGTCGAGTAGACGTAATATAAACCTTCCATGTAGGCATACTTTGTATTCCCTGTTGCTCCCATCTTTCGATTGGGGAGTGTCACAATATTTTGCCATACAGAAGGACATCTGTGTGGTCGGAACAAATTCGCCTGCATCAATATATCCGGCTTTCAAAATCTCTTCACGAGTAATAGAAAACTCGGATCTTTGATACGGACTTCAAGGTATTTCATCAGCCAGTCATGCGAAACATTATCAGAGAAACCTTTGATATCTGCCTCTATGATATAATTGACATGGCTTCGCCCTTGCCTCGCTGGCCGGTGATATAAACCGCTGCATCTCCGGTGTAATCATGGCCGCGATACCCTTTGTCAACGAATGCCTCTTTTACCTGCCTGTTTGTAATTCGTTCGATCTGTTTAATGGCATTTGCAAGTATATGGCCATCATACGGATTGCCGTGTAACGCCTTGATGCCAACAATCCAGTACCATATCGTCACTGTAGCAATCGACAAATTGGCTGTCAAAACCCAACCTGTCAATCGCGTCAGCCAAGAGGCATAGTTCGTGATCTGGATTGAGGATTTGCTTGAAGTTAGCTTGAAAAAGATCGAATTGGTTTGTTGAGGTAGTTTTTGGTTTCATTTCTGCGTCTTTATTGCAAGGTTTTGTATATTATTCCGTGATTTACTTGCAATATTACAACACATTTTTCACACATAACACGCTTAAATTTAAATGCTTATGAATTTTTCAGGGACGACGAATTAGTGCACACGGGTTAATTCGAAAAGTTTTTAACAATAATCACTATAATTTAACCCAAAAAGACGGAAAATTCTCTTGTACCCTAATGGCTACCTTAGATATTGATATTAAAGCACTTACATGTACGGCTGCGTAAAAAACGAACATAAAAAACGAGAAAATGACAGATAGTATTACAAATCGCTGTTTTTTCGGCATTTTTCCTCCGAAGGTGCTTGACGCATAATTGCGAACCAGTTATCCTATTGGAACTTGTAAAATCACGGGGCCGTAGCTCAATTGGTTAGAGCATCGGACTGTCGATCCGAAGGTTG
>CAZOPG010000406.1:0-2010 GCA_964581585.1 uncultured Planctomycetaceae bacterium
AGGGTAGTGATGCAGTAGATCAGGCGATTATTGCGACAATTGGTTTTAATGATAAGCTGCTGTTTGAAGAATTTTCAAGTGATGACAAATATGTAGTGTTTGAAAGTGGGGATGTTCGTATTTCTATTGGGTCTGATTTGACATGCAGGATTAAGTCTGAAACAGAATTTAAATTTAATTTTAAAAGCGGATTTATCGCTCAATATCACGAACTTAAACGGGATTCTCTTCTGCTGGCGGGTATTACCGCAAAGATAGAATTGACAACTGATTTATTGCTTGATGCCCTGAATCCCGGATTTTCATTTCAGCAGGCGAAACAGCAGGATATATCCATACGTTTACCTGCAAATACCGAAATGGCCATTAATGTTCATGATCGGCCTATGGTTTTATGGACTCATAATATTTATACTGACTCGCTTCAATCCTTGGATACGGCCCTTTCTTCGGGTCTGATAACGCATGTGGTTTTGAGGCATCTTCACAGGTATGACTGCGATATTGAACGATATGCCAGATATGAGCATATGCTGCCCAAGGCAGTGAAAATCTGTCGGCAACACGGTATAGATGTAATATTGGCCAGAAATTTATGGCCTTCATGGCGGATTGCCGACAGCCGTAAGAGTGATTTGTATCAGCCTGATTATTATATTCAGGAGATTGAGCATTTGCGAGCCGAGGCAAAGCTATTTGGAGCAAGATATACAGCGATTGATACGGAAGTGTATGGGGATTCGCCTTTAAAACAAATTATAAAAGAACGTAATTATGATGCTCAGGATATGAAGAAGCTTAAAGAGGTTATACGGGCTGTTCTTGAGAAGACCGGTGGAATTGACTTTATATTCCCGGCAGGCAGTAATTTAGTGGAACATCCTTATAACATTATGGCAAAGCTGGGAAAATACAGGATTTGCGAAAATACTTATTACGACAATAAGAGCTGGATTGAAAATGTCAAGTATCCTTATGAAATTTTCGGAGCATTCATAGATACCGGAAAAGAGAAATCGAGACGTTCAGGCCCGCCGCTCTTTCTTGTCGATAAGCTTTTTGACCGAGCGGAGTTATGGCTTGGCAAGAATGGGCTTTTTTTATGGAAAGAAAGTAAAGGCAAAGAGGATTACGCCCTGACTCTTGCCAGACAGTTGGTAGAATACAGTGCCGCATTTAAGTCAAAGCAGTAGGGCCAAAAACGATTCTATTGGTCGAGTTTCTTGAAAGGCTTATAGTATGAGAATGTTGATGATATTGGGCATTGCACTATTTTCCCTGATAATCTTTATCAAGCCGAAATGGGGATCATTTTTAATCTGGCCGATACTCTTTTGTTATCCGCATGGCTGGTTTTATTATAATCCCATTTTTCCGCTTGGAGCGGGGCCGGCTGATGTTTTTTGTATATTTCTTTTTCTGGTAGTTTTAGTTCGTCGCAATCTTTTGGATGGTGTCCCTTTTAGATTCGGCTATGCCTTTTGGACGATAACCAGTTTTGTAATAATTGCATTGATAGCAACCTATGCCGGTTCGCGAGAAGCCGCAAGTACTATGTGGATTATGTATATTAGAGATATGCTAAAACTTTTAGTGTACTGGGCTTTATTCTACGCGGTGCTTCACTGCATTGATAATGAGCGGGATTTGAAAAACCAGTTTTTTATGTTTGGGCTGGCATCGGTGGCTGGAGCGTTAATCGTTATCGTTCATGCTTTCTGGCCATACAGTCTTGAATGGTTTTTAGCACCTGCTACTTTACGGAATGGCATTGTAGTGGATGGCCGGGCAAGCGGAGCTTTTATGAACCCTAACTCTGCAGCAGGGACGCTGGTATGCGCAGCTGCCCTGATGATAGCCTCGTTGAAATTTTTCAAAACTTTCGTTATAAAGCTGTTAATGTATGGCAGTATCTCCATTTTATTGATTGCAATTCTAATGACTCGAAGCCGAGCAGGCTTGGCATCGCTGGCAGTAGTGGTTGGATTAATAGCCTTCGTTGGCAAAAAT
>CAZOPG010000407.1:0-2004 GCA_964581585.1 uncultured Planctomycetaceae bacterium
CAGATCATAGGTGACTATGATGGGTTGATTATCAGAAGCGCTACGAAAGTAACCGCCAAAGTGCTTGAGAACTGTGGCAAACTCAAGGCCGTTGCTCGTGCTGGGGTTGGCGTGGATAACATTGATATCGAAGCGGCGACCAGGAAAGGCGTGCTGGTGATGAACACTCCCGGTGGAAACACACTAAGTGCCGCTGAGCACACAATGGCACTTATGCTTGCTATGAGCAGAAATGTTGTTCCGGCCTGCAACAGCTTGAAAAACGGTGCCTGGGATAGAAAAAAATATATGGGCAATCAGCTCAACGGAAAAACTCTAGGTTTAATAGGTTTGGGACGAATTGGCCGAGCGGTGGCAAAGATGGCAAAAGGTTTTAATATGAGGATTCTTGGCTTTGATCCACTGGCGGCGCCGCCCAATGCTGAAAAACTTGGTATCAAAATAACGGATGAGTTGGAAACGATCTACAGAGAAGCGGATTATATTTCAGTACATGTTCCAAGGAACGAAAAGACTCTAAATATGATTGACACTGAGCAGTTGAAGATGATGAAGCCTACCGCTCGGCTTGTCAACTGTGCAAGGGGCGGGATAATTAACGAAGATGCTGTTTATGAGGCGGTTGAAAACAAAATTGTCGCCGGTGTTGCTTTGGATGTTTTTCCGAAGGAGCCGCCGGAAAACACCAGGTTTTCTGACATTGCCAATTGCATTGTTACTCCGCATCTTGGAGCCAGCACAGAAGAGGCACAGATTGAAGTTGCTCTCGAGGCGGCACAGATTCTGGCCGATGCTATTGCGAGCGGGGCGGTAAAGAATGCGATCAATGCTCCCGCCATCGATGGAACGGCCCCGGCAATCGTCAATTCTTATACCATGCTTGCTGCGAGAATCGGCACATTGTTAAGTACCATAGCAAAGGGCAGTATTAAGAGCCTTGCAGTTCAATATCGCGGAGCTATCGCTGAAATGAATACCGAGTTAGTTACTACTGCTTTTGAAATCGGCCTGCTTCAGCCTCACTTTGAAGAAAAAATAAATATGGTAAATGTTGCTTTTATGGCCAAAGAAAGAGGCCTTAGTCTCGACGAAACTAAAAACAGCGATGCGAAAGACGTTGCTTCGAGCTTCAGTGCAACGGTTACAACCAATAAAGTTACTCGCACGATTACTGGGACCGTGTTCAGCGAGAAGATTCTGCGTATTATTGAAATCGACGGCTTTGATGTCGAAATGACACCTTCCGGAACTGTTATGATAATTTTCAACGATGACAAGCCAGGCGTGATCGGTTCCGTAGGCACTATTTGTGGCAAACACAGCATTAACATTGGCACGATGGGCGTTGGCCAAAAGGCCGAGGAGAATAAAGCGATTCTGGCGGTCAGTCTTGACGCCCAACCCGATGATGACGCGGTTAAAGAATTGCAAAGCCTGGAATTTGTCAATGAAGTTTATGTCTGCAAGATGGACTGAATATAAATATGGCTGTAAATAAAACTCGTACAACTAATCAGATGAGCTTTGACTTTGCTGAGAGTCAGCTTGGTGAGAAAACCAGCAAAACCAAAAAAGTAAAAGTCGAAGCTGTTAAGTCCCGAACTAAAACAAAGACTAAAGCCAAGGATAAACCTAAAGCAGAGCCTTTGCCCAAAAAGCCGGTCGTTCAGGCCAAGGCCAAAAAACGTGCCAGTGGCGCCAAAGCGGCCACTGCTGAATCGATGGCGGCCAAACAGCGGGATATAAGTATCAGCGAGTTCTTCGCTAAGAACAGGCATCTGCTCGGTTTTGATAATCCGAGAAAGGCATTACTGACGACCGTTAAGGAAGCGGTCGATAATTCACTTGACGCATGTGAAGAGGCGCATATTCTGCCGGAGTTGGTGATTAGTATAAAGCAGTTGTCCGAAAAAAAATATCTGCTGACAATCCGAGATAATGGGCCTGGCATTTTAAAAAAACAGGTGCCGAATATTTTTGCCAGGCTGCTTTACGGCAGCAAGT
>CAZOPG010000408.1:0-2000 GCA_964581585.1 uncultured Planctomycetaceae bacterium
TGAACACTCGGGCTTTCCCATCGAGACAAGGGCCTAAGTGTTCTCTGTAGTATCCATCTTTAAGTGGTTCGTTAAATTTAAGCCCCCAGGGGTATAGCCCTAACATTATATTATCATCCATCCAAATATTCACAGTATTTACTCGACTTATTGCTTTGTCGTCTTTTACTATGACCGCAAAATATAGATTTTCATCATCCCACCGGCTGAATGCAGATGCAGAAAGGTCTTCCGGACCGTTTACTTTTTTACCCCATGACGTGTGGTAACGTTCAAACGGAATTGGACTGAGTTCTTCCAGTTTCCAATCTGCAAGATCTCCGTCAATTACAATGGGAGTGTCTGTTTTTACTGACGCCCTGAAACTGATATCCTCATTTTGTGAAACTTTAATTCCACTTTTGTCTTTCAATTTAGCAGTTACCAAATAACTTGAGTTTAATTTTACTTGTTCGGTAGGTACTGCAAATATAATCTTAGATTTGCTGTTTGCTGGAACCGAATATGGTGCAACCATGATGTCAGGATTGACTTCTTTACCAAAATAAATGTTATCCAAAGACACTTCACCTGATATTGCTTTATCACTCAAGTTAACAACAGTTACAGCAATGGCCGGTTCTTGCTGTGGCAATTTTGGCACACCTTCTATATTGAGAGATATGACATCAGAAATGGTAATAGGGAGTCTCATTATGCCCACCAGTTTCTTCCCATCATAAATACGATTCTCAAAGGTATAAGTTCCAGGTTTTATTTTTTTGTCAATGGTTAAAGGAAGTTTAATTTCAGTTGGTCTATTATCCGCTATTTTTACTTTGACAGCTTTGGTTTTCGTGTTATCAATAGATCCGATAACCTTAGCTGAGAATTTTTTGAAAACTCCAGGAATTTGGAGTTTTAAATCCGTAACAGTCCCTCGGGCTAATACTGGAGTGTTTTCAACAGAGCCGACTGCTTTGATAACCTTTTTCGCTGTTTGTTCTTTATACAACTGGGGGATTTCCTTATCAAAAATTATGACGGTCGGATTTTTCGTAGCAGACACTATTGCTGCACTGTTGGGAGTTATACGGTTGGTTTTTCCGAAAAGATCTTGAGATATAAACGGAACATCTGTTAAAATCGCCAGGTTCTGAGGCGATTTTTGTTTAGTAAGATGGAATGCACAAATAGTTTTGCCTTTGCGTGAAAAAACATAAACGACAGTATCATTGCTGGGATGAAGTGTTGTCTGGAATTCTGCTCCTTCAAAGTTTTGTGCCAGATTGTAATAGGTCATTGTTTGCAATAGTGGCATCAGGCTTCTCGTCAGTGGTTTCTTACTTTTTATAACGTTGGATGCTTTAGGTCGATTTACGCTCTGTAACCATTGGAAACCATCTCCCGGGGCTGCTTCACGAAGTACCGGGTTGTCTGTGTTTGCTTTTACATTGTAGTAAGTAATCCATCGCATACCATTGGCCCAGGCTTCGAGATGCGAATTTGCCATGGCCCGGCTGCGCTGTACTTGATCTTTTCCTCCGACTCGGGAAAACTCGGTTGATATGAGATAAATATCTTTCCCTTTAGCCTTCACTGCTTGTTGTAATTTCTTCCATTCTGTCCAGTCCATACTTGGAGAATACATATGGTCATCGATAAAATCTGCGCACTCATACAGCTTTTCATCCATGAAAATCTTGGCCTGTGAGGAAGGATTTCCAAATAAGCCGTAAAGCATGATTCCTACAGGTAGATCCGGAAATTCTTTTTTTATTGCGGCATAGGCTTTACGCTGTAATTCAATAGTTTTTTCATCCATGTTGCGTTCCAGGCCAGAGGGGACGACCATCGCGATACTATTACGTTGAGCTTTGATCTTGGCAACAATATAGGCAACATAACCATCTATATTGAATGTTTTGCATCCAGGACGCAACGGGTCGTCGAATGAAGCACCTTCCGGTGCCATTGCTCCGACGTCGCCCCACGGATGATTGGGCTTTCTCCCTCTGATT
>CAZOPG010000409.1:0-1989 GCA_964581585.1 uncultured Planctomycetaceae bacterium
CGGTTGACCGTAAAGGTAATATTCAGATAGACAAGAAAATTCTCTATGGCCATAGCTTTGCGGTTTATTCGTTAAGTGAATACACCCTTGCTACGGGTGACAGCCGTGGCATTGAATATGCGGAAAAAACCTTTGACCTGTTACAGAAATACGCGGTTGATACGATGTATGGCGGATATTTCGAGATGTTTCAGCGCAACTGGGACCTTTGCGGCCCAGGCAGCGAAGGCGGTGACAGAAAAACTCTCGATTTTCATATGCACTTCATGGAGGCAATGACAACTCTCTACGAATGCAGTCAAAAGCCCGTTCATCTTCGCAAGCTAAGGGAAATGATCAATCTTCTCGAAAAAAGAATTTTGCACCCCGAATACGCAACCGGAATACCGCAATTCTGGCCCGACTGGACGATTGCACCACAAATAAAGTTTGATATTGTCTGGGGCTGGGATCGCTTTGAAGAAGGCGGCCAAAAGGCAAACGCAGATGATAATACCTCCGCAGGCCATAATGTAGAATTTGCCTGGCTGCTGATGCATGCTCTGGACATCATGGGCGATGGAATCGACGACCACTGTGAGATTATACTCAAACAGCTTGACCATGCCGTCAAAAATGGTATCGATTATGAGTATGGCGGGGTTTATGTAGAAGGGCCTCACGCAGGTGGTGTTTCAGATAGGGAAAAGGAATTCTGGCAGCAGGCAGAGGTAATGATAGGAATGCTTGAAGGGTGCCTTAGATTCGGTGATGAAAAATACTGGAAGGCCTATGAAAATGTCCACCGGTTTGTTTTTGATAAGGGGATAAATCATAATGCCGGTGAGTGGTGGCCTTTATTGACACAGCAGGGTGAGCCTGTCTGGAGGCATATGAGCCATTCATGGAAAGTTAACTATCATACCGTTCGTTCGATGATTCAATGTATAAAACGACTTGATAAACTGACCGAAAAAGCATGTTAAATCATGTAATGGAGAAAACATGGAATATAACGGAAAATATAAAATTTTTAACCCTACTCACATAAATACTTATCCTATCAGTGAACGGACAAACAAGGTTAAACTCGCTGACATTGTCAATCCAGACGATATTAGTCGGATGTCCCCTGACGTTTCTGAAGAGTCAGTGAAAAACATCCAGATAGTAGCAGAGGCCATGATCTCTGCCAGAAGGGATAATAAACCCGTTATCCTTTTTACAGGTGCGCATCTGATAAAGAACGGCTTAGGCAGATTACTGATCGAGCTTGTTAATCGTAATATGGTTACTCTCATAGCTGGCAACGGTGCTACTGCTATTCACGATTTTGAATTGGCTCTAATTGGCGAAACGAGTGAATACGTTCCACAGGCGTTGGAGAAGGGCCAATTCGGGATGGCTTACGAATTTGCCTATCAAAATATGGCTGTCCAACTTGGTAACAAATACAAGCTGGGCTACGGCGAATCGTTAGGCAAAACGATCTGCGATGAATCTTTTCGCAATGAGGTTTTCGATAAAGTTGTTAAAGAGGGTTCGCCGGAAGAGTTTAGTAATCCTCAATTGAGTCTGCTGGCGGCTTGTTATGAAAAGAATATTCCCTTTACAGTTCATGTTGGTATCGGAACAGATGTGATCGACCAGCATCAATCTTTCGATGGCCAGGCAAAGGGTGGTTGCAGCGGCAGAGATTTTCTTATTTATACCGAAGAAGTAACAAAATTGACCGAAGGCGGCGTCGTGCTCAACATAGGCAGTGCTGTTACCGGCCCGGAAGTATTCCTCAAGGCCGCAAGCATGGCAGGAAATATCGGCAATGTGCCAAATGGTATTATTACGGGTGATTTTGATTTGAGAAAACATACCCCGGCACATATGACTGATGAGTCAACTCAGTGCTATTATTTTCGCGACCAGAAAAGCGTAGTAACAAGAGTACCGCAGGCCTTCAATGGCAAGGGCTTTTATGTCCAAGGCAACCAGAAACAGACAATACCGTTGCTT
>CAZOPG010000410.1:0-1975 GCA_964581585.1 uncultured Planctomycetaceae bacterium
GAGGTGTTATGGAGCGGATAAATAATGTTGCGCTTCAGATTAAAATTTGGGCTTGTCTTTTATTTTTAAAATTGTTTGTGGAGTTTGTCGCTGTTTGGTGTTTTTTTCTGAGTTGCTTTTTCCGACTGTTGAGTACAACGGATGCTGAGGTTTTGTAGTTGATGCAGGAGCTTGGGTGATGGTACTCTTGTAGCTTTGCGGAATGCCCATTTCGACAGCATCACCCTTTGGGATTGTTACGCCTTCAAAAATTGCTGACACATCCTTGTGTAATCCTGCGTTAAACTTTGACATAACTTACCTCCTCGGCCAAAGCACGGTACTCAGAGGCACCCCTGCCTTTCGGGTCATATGTTAAAACGGGTTGGCCGGCACTTGGTGCTTCGGCCAGTCTTACGGTTCTGTGGATGACTGTATCAAATACCAGATTAGAGAAATAATTTCTCATCTGCTGTTCAATCTGGGCACTAAGAGTAGTGTTTTTCTCGACGAAAGTTAACAGCAGGCCTAGAATTTTCACATTGCATGGATGGAATCGCTCTCTGATCCTGTTGGCTGTTTCAAATAATTGCTTCAGGCCCTCCATCGCATAGTAATGTACCTGGACAGGTACGATGACATCGGTGCTGGCGACAAGGGCGTTCAGGGTTAGCATACCCACTGACGGTGGGCAATCTATCACACATATATCGTATATATTCTCAATGGCTCTGAGTTGTGCGCTTAGTACAAGTTCTCTTCCGAACATGCCGGCTAACTCAACTTCTGCCCCCGCGAGGAGGATATTGGCCGGTGCAAGGTAGAGGTTTTCTGTGCCGGTCTGCAGAATAACCTCAGCGATGGAAATCTGCGCTCCGACAATGACATTGTAGATTGTTTTTGGTATGGTGTCGGGGTTATGGCCCAGGCCGAGAGTGGTATGGCCCTGTGAGTCCAGATCAATGATAAGAACTTTTCGGCCCGTTTGTGCAAGGGCAGCAGCAAGATTAACCGCTGTTGTGGTTTTGCCACAACCGCCTTTCTGATTTGCTATCGCTATCGTTCTCATATTCTGTTCCATAGATTGAATTATTAAATCAGGTGTCCTGCTGTTTTTTGACGAAAACCGACAGGTTGACTTTGGCTTTATTGCCCGGGTCCTGTGGGGTTCCGTTTTTTATTGTAAAAGTATCAACGAATATGACCGGTTTATGCCTTTCCAGTGAGTTTATGAAATTCGCAAACTGATTGAACTCGGCCAGAAAATTTGTGTCGATTCTACTTTGGCAAATATAATTGCAATTAGGTATAGCCAGACCCTGATAACCGCTCTGAGTTTTGATGCTAAAGGAATCAATCTGTCCTTTTCCTGCAATTTGTCGAATATCAAACGTCAGGTTGGACAGGTCGTCGAAAGCATTAACAAAGGTGCCAAGTTCGCTTCTCAAATGCTCTATTTCCTTTTCCAGCTTAAGCCTGTTTTCATGGTCTCCAATTTGGAGAGCCAAAGTAAATGTTTGTTTTTTTTCTTCAATTTGTTTTTCGAGTCTTTTGATATTATTTTTCTGCGGTATTAGTACAACCAAATGAACAAGAAACAGCAAGACGAAAGAGCCGAGCCATATTGAAGCCATTATTGTCAAATATTTTTTGTCCACTGATTTCATTACTAACCTGCTATAATTGCGATTTAAAGACACAGTCTATCTGATAAGAAACCACTTTTTCGTCGTTGACCTGCTCAAATTCCTGCGAAACAGAAAGAGTCTTTATCTTCGGTCCTATTTTTTTTGAGAATCGGATTTTGTCCATGAAATCCCTTACTGCCTTGTCACAATTCTGTTCAGGAGAACTACTGACAGTGACTTGCAGCGTTCTCTCAACATCCTGGACATCCATCATTTTTCCTGGCTCGTCTTTTTTTGGTATTTCCTTTTTTACCAATTTTCTTTTTGCGGTAAGCTGAGTCATCACTACTGAATCCGGCATATTTTTC
>CAZOPG010000411.1:0-1972 GCA_964581585.1 uncultured Planctomycetaceae bacterium
CGGGCCTTAGTGGTGGACAACTGCAGAGAATTGTTATTGCCCGGGCGATCCTGAGGGATCCCCAGATACTGATCTTCGACGAAGCCACAAGCCAGGTCGATGCTGACAGCGAAGCCAAGATCCACAGTGCGATAGAGGAGATAATGCGTGACAGGACCAGCTTCATTATCGCCCACAGGTTCAGTACCGTAGTAAATGCCGATGTGATAGTCGTTATGGACAAAGGCAGGGTCATCGCCCAGGGCAGGCACGATGAACTTATAAAAAGCTGTGTACTTTACCAGAGTCTTTATGAAACGCAGCTTGTAAAGGCATAAAAAATGTATTATGTTCGCCAAAAGCGTGCCGAAAGAAATTTTTGTTCCTTCGGTATAGAGATGTTTTTGTGGTAAAGAACTATAGGTACGACTGATTTTCATTATTGTTGATTCGCGGAAAACTTGAGGTTTATAGGCTATGGACGAACAAGAGAGGCAGAAAAAGGCATACGGACTTTTCAAGCGGTATGAAGGTAATCCTATTTTGTCGCCGGCAGACTGGCCTTACCCGGTTAATGCGGTTATGAATCCGGCGGCGATCAAGATCAATTCCGAGACTTTACTGCTGATCCGCGTCGAGGATCTGCGGGGTTTCTCGCATTTGACCGCTGCCCGGAGCCATGACGGATTTACTAATTGGCAGATAGACAAAAAACCTACAATGGAGGCTGATCACAGTAACCGGGATGAAAGATGGGGAATCGAGGACCCCCGACTTGTCTGGCTGGAAGAGCAGAATCAGTTCGCTATTACCTACACTGCCTTTGGTGAGGGCGGGCCTACGGTTGCGCTGTCTATTACCAAGAATTTCAAGAGTTTTTCCAGCCTTGGTGTTTTGCTGCCGCCTGAGGATAAGGATGCATGTCTTTTTCCAAGGCGGTTCAGGGGCAGATTCGCATTGATACATAGGCCCATAGTTCGAGGCGAAGCGCATATCTGGATAAGTTTCTCTCCCGATCTAAAGCATTGGGGCGACCACCGCACGCTTATCAAGACCCGCCATGCCTACTGGGACTGCCACAGGGTCGGATTAGCTTGTCAGCCTATCGAGACCGAGCATGGATGGTTGATGTTCTATCACGGGGTACGCAATACCACCGCCGGGGCTTTGTACAGGATGGGTATTGCCTTGCTGGACCTCCACGAGCCTTGGAAAGTGCTCAAACGGGGCGATGAATGGGTTCTCGGGCCCAAGGAAATTTATGAAAATGTTGGAGATGTCGGCGGGGTCGTCTTTCCGAGCGGGGTCACGGTGAATAAAGAGATCGACCAGATCAACATCTATTACGGTGCGGCCGATTGCACCTGCGCCGTCGCCTCAGCCAGCCTGACCGAGACCATCAACTATATCCTATCGTGTCCGGATGTCAGGGAGTAACGGCCGACAGATGGGTTGGTCGCATAAAAAATTCTGCTGCCGTATGCGCGACAACAGGATTTTGCAGTGGTTAAGTTTGTCTATGGGAAGATTCCGGGTTTTGTGCTATTTGGTCCCAAACATGGCTATGAGGCGTATTAAGCGAGCTACAGGGTTATTTTCGGCCTTTAATACAAGGGGCCTATATTTACCGGCTTTTCAGCCTGCGTGGATGTCATCGCCTGGGATCATATCGGGAATTTATTCAGTCAGTTCCAGTAAATACATGGGTTTCAGGGTGTTCGGGTTGTTTTAAGTGTGGCCTAAAGAGTTGAAAATAAGGAGGTTGGGGTGTTTTTATCATTTTTTCTTTGCATTTTTGCAGTATCCTGCCAGAAAACACTTGACTTATCGAATATGCTCCTTAAAATATAAATTACAACTATGAGAGAAGTTAACAATATGCTGGTAGTACTGATTCGTGACTGTTTTGAGGTGTTGGGTTTTGATTTTTGGCTTGGAGGTCAGGGTTTTGCGGTATCAGGTGGTGTTTGTACATTTCACAAGTGGTTTTTAT
>CAZOPG010000412.1:0-1967 GCA_964581585.1 uncultured Planctomycetaceae bacterium
TAAATGACAATTGCCCAAACTGGCCGTAATCTCCCTGAAACACAAACTTGCCATAATCCTTACAGTACGAAAGAGCGGTGTCAATGAATTGTGCCAATCCTGTTGATTCAAAAACTACATCAGGTCCATTAGACGCCAGTTGCGACAGACGCAGGGAAACATCCTCATGTTTAGCATCAATGGTGTAATCGGCGCCGATTTTCTCTGCAACCTGAAGCCGGCTCCGCTGTACATCAATAGCAATAACCGTTGCCCCTCGAAGTTTAGCTGTCGCCACGTTCCCCAAACCTACCAGACCCGCTCCCTGGATTACTACAATATCCCCCGCTTTTACGCCTGATAAATTTACCCCGTTTAGGCCAACCGATGGCATCACAAAAAGTGACGCAGCTTCTTCATCGATATTTTCCGGCAATAGTGCTGCACTGTATTTCTGGCTCGTCATATCAACTATCGAAAACGCTCCATGAGCGCCTGAGGTGGGGCTAACATGCTGGCCGTTTAACGTTGCCGGAACGGAGCAGCCGCGATGATAAACTTTATCACCGACCTTGAATTCATTAACCTCACTTCCCAAGGCTTGCACTACCCCCACCGCCTGATAGCCGAGCCAAATAGGGAAAGGCCCCCACGAAACCTTATTACGCAGCAACATAAGCTCTGTGCCGTTACTGACCCCGGAATAAAGATTTTTGACCAGAATATCCTTTGGTCTTAGCTCAGGCAGATTTATCTGAGCCAAAAAAACATTCTGGTCTTCTGTACACAGGATAGCTTTTGTTTTAATCATTGCAATTCCTATTCTGCAAGTTTAAATTCCTATAATATCCTTAATCATATATGAGAGTAATTCAATACCATCTTCCCTAATAAATGCTCCTGTTTTCCTTCTTAAACCAAATTCTTCATCACGAACAAAAGAATTAATCTGGAAAGTCATATTATCCCATAGGGCCTCAAAAGTCCATCGTACCTAAATAAATTTTTTTATCTCTTTGTTTTATAAGTAGTTACAGCTTTAATGTAATGCCATATAATATGATATATGAATCCTAGGAGGAAAATAATAAAAAAAACTATTGACATGGTGAATATGTATTCGTATAATGAATATGTAGTGTTGAAATAGAATATGTATTCTGAGGATTAATCCGATTGGAGGTAAATAATGGATAAGATCAAATTGTCTCGTAAAGAAAAAGATAAACTCAGACACAAAGAGGAAATATTGAAAGTTGCACTAAGCCTTTTTTCCAGCAAAGGCTTTCATAATGTTTCCATGCAGGATATTGCCAGTAAGTCAGAGTTTGGTGTCGGTACGCTATACAATTTTTTTGAGAGCAAAGAGGCTTTATTCGAGGAGTTGTTAAATACTACGGGTGAGCATGTTATGAGTGAGTTCTCGGAAATTTTAGATGGTCCTGGCAACGAAAAGGATCGTTTGGCAGCATTTATCAGACGTCAGCCCCGATTACAGGAAAAACACGGCCAAGTCATAAAACTATTTGTCTCGGAGTTGGGAATTAAGGGTTCAAGGTTGTCTAAAATCAGAGATGGAAGCAAGATTCATGAAGTGTTGGATTCAAAATTGGAGATGCTTATAGAGCAAGGAATACGTAAAGGTCTTTTTCGTGTTGTTGATCCGGAAATCACCGCCAAGGCCCTGGGAGCTACCGTCGAGACGCTAATCTTTGAAACTACCGGCTATTTTGACCACGATACCGTTACGAAGATGTTTAAGAAAGTTGAGCAGTTATTTCTTGATGGATTACTGATGCCGAAAGATCAAAAACAATGAATAATATGATTAAAAACGTATTGGCAATACTTTTCCTTTTTTTGACGGGCTGCAGCAGCTTTGATGGCTATTCAACCAGGGAAAACCACACAAAAGATTACCAGCAACAGTTAGCTGAAAAGACAAATGAAGTATTGTCGAAAAAGAAATCTTTTGGCCTTAATGATTG
>CAZOPG010000413.1:0-1962 GCA_964581585.1 uncultured Planctomycetaceae bacterium
TGATTTTGCTTGCATCTTCACGGCAATTCACTTTTATATCCAAAAAATCGCCCTCGGATACAGCAATTATCCTGTCACCTTCAAAAACCTCGTGCTGAACTGTGCCTCGTCTGACGGCATTATGGTCTGCACCAGTTCTAGCTGTAGCAATCTTTTTATTGGCTACTTCAAACCAAAGGAATGCTGAACGATATTTTTGCGTTTTTGGGGCAACAGGTGATAGCCATGCGAGAGTAACTGTGGCTTTTCTCCATTCCTTTCTTGCTCCTAATGAAGGAGGTAATGGCAGTCGAAATAGATGTGCCTCTCCATCACTCAGAGAACCAAACCCTAAAACGGTAGCACGTTGGCTACTACATTCGATAGATCTCGAAATGTCTGCTTTTCCGTATCCCATCAAGCGACTTTTCCACCGTTTAATTGTGTTCGCATCTCCTATTGGTTCTAAAATAGAAGACAATTGTTCATCCATATCTTGCCAACTACAACCATGAATAAGCATTGACTTTAGAAGAGATCCTATGTAAGGCCGCGTGTCTACTCCTGCCAGTTGCTCGTTAAATATTTCCATCAAAGATTCATAGCAAATAGTTCCATTTCGAGACATTAATGCTGCAGCATTGCTTGTCCCAGTAGTATGAGCGGTTTTTGTAAGTTCACCTGATTGGCCTGGGTATGCAGCAAGAATTCCCGGAGCAGACAGGTATTTAGCTATTTCCAAGGAAATATTGTCTGAATTACCACCTATTGGAGGCTTCTGGAAAAACTGTCGACCACCTGAGAACATAAGGTCAGGTTTAATTGAACGTCTGTAGCCGGCACCAATTGGTGATATAGGGCTTGGAAGTTCTGTTTCATAAGGATCTATCAATACACCCATGTGACCTGTTTGAGAGAAATCATGATGTGTAGCACCAACAGTAATTGAATTAATTGATTCGGCTGGCGAAAGTATCCTTCTATTGCGAGCTACTGACAATAAAGTTTGAACGATAAGTTCTTGACGATCCTTTTCAGACAAATTTTCAAATTCTGATTCTGTGACGCTTAAATTGATAGGTACATCGTGGTTGCCCGCACTGATAACAAATATGATATTATATTTCTCGCTAAGCCAATCTAATAGTCTGGCCAAAGGGCTCATCGAATGATCGAATTGCCTTACGGGATCGCCAATAGAAAGATTGATAATTTTCACTTCGGGAGCAACCGGGCTTTCGCTACCATTACCTTCGAAAAGTCTCCTAACAGCTCTGTGTATTAAGTCAACTGGCAGGATGTCATCAGGCATAAGCTCTTGGCGATACCCATCCCAACCATATGGCTTCATAATAGGACGAACATACAAAGGGGTTAATAACGATGAGGAATTCGAATTCTTGTCACCATGAATAATCAAAGAAGCCATGGTGGTTCCGTGAACTCGTCCATCTGCAGGATAATCAGATGCCCAATCATCAGGGTCATCTACAATTAGATGATTTGCTAACAGTCTATGATTCTCAAGCGGTAGCCCGTCAAAAAGAGCAACAATTGGATTGCCGCTTGACGGGTTTTCTTGATCGGTACTTATTTCACTTAAATCTCCTTCAGTGGGCATAAAATCAGAACACATCTGTCCTGTGGGGCGAAAAAACATAACATTATCACATTTGACAAGTTCAGTGTCAGGATGATCGGTTATTGACTGGATAACATTTCTAGGCAAATTTAAAAGAAGTGAGTGGTAACTAATCTCCGGTATTGTACAAGAACTTAGGGTTTGGCCACCAAGTTGAGACACTAACATCTCTATTGAATTTCGACTTGATTCTCTTGCTGCCTCTTGATTCCGAAACCACAATTCGGCTTCAAATGTAATTGGTTGCGTTCCATCGTGCTGTAATGATTCTCTCCAAGCATCAAGAACTCCTGTTTCTTCAATCCGTTCCTGTATTCCCCATCGCCTTATATCCTTTAGGC
>CAZOPG010000414.1:0-1951 GCA_964581585.1 uncultured Planctomycetaceae bacterium
TTAGCGGGCTGATTAAAATAGCGAAGCGTTGCGCTTCAAATTAAAATTCAGGTTTCGATTAAAAAGTTAAAATGGCTTCGGCCAAAGGCGAAAGAATTAAATATCAAATCAATAAGATAAAAAGGTAAAAAAAGTATGATAATAAAGAGAGATGATATAAATGTATGCGCTGTAACGAAGCCGCCGCAACATCATTTTTTCGGCTACTACGACAAACAGCAATGGGATGCCACCGACCGTTACATATTGGGTCTTGCCTCTGAATTTCGTGGCCGTCAGCCCGAATCCAACGATTCGGTAAAAATGGGCATCATTGACACAGAGGACGGAAACCAGTGGCGGGAAATTGCCGAAACGCGGGCCTGGTGCTGGCAGCAGGGTTCTATGCTCCAATGGATACCCAATCGCAAGGATGAAATTATTTTCAACACGTTGCAGGACAACACGCCCTGTGCCTGTGTTATGAATCCTTTCACTGGAAAGAGCCGGTTTCTGCCGCGTCCGGCTTATTGTCTCAGCCATGATGGAAGAGTCGCATTGAGCCTTAACTTTGGCAGGCTGGATCGATTGAGAGCCGGTTATGGTTATGGTTCATATCCCGACCCATGGGAAAACGAGATGACCACGACCGAGGACGGCATTTATTGGATGGATCTTGAAACAGGCGAAAATCGTTTAATTATTTCAACAGCCCAGATTGTATCTTTCCAGCATGACGAGCGGATGGATGGTGTTTCGCACTGGGTCAATCATATTCTGTTTTCTCCTGACGATAAGCGTTTTGTTTTCTTTCACCGCTGGGTACGTAAGGAGCAACCCTCGTGGTGGTACACGCGTGCGCTCACAATGACCCCGGCCGGTGAGGATTTGTATTCTCTCGCAGATGACGGGGTCGCTTCACATTTTGATTGGAAATCGCCTGATGAGCTATTGCTTTGGAGCCTGCACGGCGAGGAATACAATGATTTCGTGTATAAGGATAAAACCAGACAGGTCGAGGTGTTTGCACCAGACATCTTTACACACGATGGACACAGCTCCTTTTCTCCTGATGGTCGCTGGCTTTTGAGCGACAATGTCGTTGAAAAAAGCGTGTCTTTAGTACTGCTGTGTCTGGCGGATTTTGCTCGTTATGAGGTTGGCGATTTTGCCAGAGATGCCCTCAAAGAGCCGGGCGCTGTACGCTGCGATATGCATCCCCGATGGAACCGGGCAGGGACCAAAGCCTGCTTTGACTCTGAACATGAAGGGACACGACAGATGTATGTCGCTGATCTTGAGCCAATAATTAACGAGTAAATGCCACAGTAGGGGAGTAATGTATATATTTTGCCATTTTGATGAAAATTTTAGGAAAAATGTTTTCATTGTTCTGAATACTATGGTATGGATTTGTTTTCGCAGTAAGTGTTAGAGAAATGAATAACTACTATTAGGTATTTCAAGGAGCAGATAGATGAAGATTGCGGTCATTGGCCTAGGCGGTATGGGTGGAACGGTTGTTGAGCATTTGAAAGAAATCGACCGGGTAACAGCAATAACAGGCTACGATATAAGTGCTGAAAATGCCCAGGAGAAAAAAGCAAAATATCAGATCGAAATAGCGGCCAATCTGGAGCAGATATTGACCGATTCAGAGGTCAAAGCAGCTTTCGTTACAGCTTCAAACGATGCACACAAACCAGTAGTGATGAAGCTCATCGAGGCTGGCATACCAATAATGTGCGAAAAGCCCATGGCAAACACGCTATCTGATGCTGAAGAGATGGTCAAAGCGGCACAACGTAAAAATCTCTTTTTCCAAATAGGATTTGAGCTCAGGTATTCAAAGCTTTACACTACTATCAAGGACTGGATAGATGCCGGGTTGCTTGGCGATATCATAAATACCGAATGCAATTATGAGTCCACTCTAAAAAGGTCACATGCGAGAGGTTAAAATAGTTGAGGT
>CAZOPG010000415.1:0-1943 GCA_964581585.1 uncultured Planctomycetaceae bacterium
AATCGTTGACACATGGGAATTGGATGTTGGTGTAAGCGCCTGCTGGGGATGTTTCAGCAATTGTTTGGGTGGTTTTACCGTCACTGAGGTACAGCCCGGTGTACGATGTAACTTCGATGGTTACGTAAGCGAGATAGGCGACTTGGCCGTGTCTGTTGACAGAGACTTCCGAGGCGAAACCGGTGCAACTGCCGCTTGTGTCGGCGATGGTTGTTATTGTTGATCCAGAGGTGGTGATGATTTTGGCGCCCTCAGTGTTGTGATAGCCCCAACAGGCGACCAGGCCGTTACTATTAATGGCTGGGCTGCCGAAAGATCCCCACTCCGAAGAATTGCCGACGACTACAGTTGGGGCCCCGCCAATTGCCGGGACAGTGATAATTGCATATCTGCTGGTGTTGAGGCGGGCGGGAAAGGCAACGGTATCAGAATTGATGTGGGGCCAGCCATAGAGAACATCGAAACCGCAAGGGTCCGATGGGTTCCTTATGGCCAGGTCATTGACGCTGCCGCCTGTGGTGGAGAAGATTCCGGGGACAGACATTCCAAATTCACCGTTTTTTTGGGCTGAAAAAGCAACCATATCACCATCGTTGATTGTAGCGTAAGATAAGTCCGAGAAGCCGTCGCCGGTTGTGAGGATTTCCTGATGAGCTCCTCCCTTTCCTGTGAAATAGCCCGATTGGCCGCCAGGCATTGAGGCTTGAAAGAGGACGTTGCCGCCTGAGTTGATAGCGAGGCTGGGGAATCCGTTGTAGGTTATGTTGTCCTGTTGGGCGATTTTGGTGAAGACTTCCTCAGCGGTACCACAGACAGCAAAGATAAGCACGATGGCCACGATGGCATGCACAGAAAATCCGACTCGGGTGTTTTTCATCCTCTTCTCCATAAAAAAAAGCGGAACTTCCGCCTGATATCTGCCAAGATTTCACTGTAACATCCTACGAAAAAAATAAGTTACAGTACACACACAGCCATAAGTTTCCTGACCACAATGCCTAAAGCCAGCCAGCCATCTATCTATGGTAATGTTACCATAAAAAGCTGTGAATGTCAAGGTGTATTTTTTATTAGGGACAGCGGGGCTGTTGAAAAAGTCGGTTTTTTTGTCTCAACCGACAACTTTTTTCACAAATCCTTCCCCTGCTCGAAAAGCATTTTTGCCAACGGCTCAAGTCCCTTTTCCTTCGCCATGGTAGCCCGTGTTCACCTTTTCGGCCTGAACGGTAGGTAGATATCCTCCAGTGCTATCATCTTCTCATTTTAAGTTGCTTGTACTTGCTGCGACGGTGCGATAGTCGGTCCGGGTTTTCCGCCTGAACCTTGTCTTCGTAGGCTGCGAAATTGCCCTGGAACCATTGCGTCTTGCCGTCGCCTTCGAATATCAATAGGTGAGTACATATACGATCCAGAAAAAACCTGTCGTGGCTGATCACCATAGCACAACCCTGAAAATCTATTATCGCCTGCTCAAGGACACGCATGGTATCTACATCAAGGTCATTAGTCGGTTCATCAAGAAGCAGAAGGTTGCCGCCACGTCTTAACATTTTTGCCAGATGGATCCTGTTCCTTTCGCCACCGGAACACTCAGAGACTTTTTTCTGCTGCTGGGGGCCTTTGATATTAAACTTTGCGATATAAGCCCGGGAGGAGGTCTCCTTGCCGCCAACATCAATCATGTCCTTGCCCTCTGAGATATCCTCAAATATCGTTTTGTCACCATCGAGAGCATCACGATGCTGATCAACATATCCTATTGACACGCTGGGACCGATCTCGACCTGGCCGGAATCCGGCTGCTCCTGATTCGTTATCATCTTAAAGAGCGTCGTCTTACCAATACCGTTGGGCCCAAGGACGCCGACGATCCCATTACGAGGCAATTCTGTAAACGGCGGAGTAAAATTGTACCATCTGGCGGAGCAATTATGTACCACCAA
>CAZOPG010000416.1:0-1929 GCA_964581585.1 uncultured Planctomycetaceae bacterium
AGCACGTCAACCGGTTTTTCTATAAAATTCCAAAAAAAATGAACTTTTTTTTTTAGGCCCGCCGGACTTGAAAGAAAATCGCCAAAAAATGCGTTAATTAGTCCAAAAAGGCCTGTTTCCCATACGCTTCGATAATGTTAATGTTCTTATATTTTTTTTGGCCAGGACTTAAAAACGTTGATTTTACTGATTTTTTTAGATGCGGATTTCCATGGATTTTTTGTTATTTTTGTTTTTTTGCCTCCCGTTAATCCTTAAGAATTTTTAAAGCTTTCTCCAGATGTTCCACGGCCTGTTCATCTTTGATTTTTGCTTTCATAACCAAGTCCGCTATATCTCGCCTAAGTTTCGGATCGGCCATTTTCAAGCGTTCTTCTTCTGGCTGCCAACTATATGGTATAGCATTTATCATGCTGTCGAGTATAGCTATTTCCTCGTTATACGCCGTTACGGCGGCAAGTATGTCTTCTGTTGCGTTTTTGTCTGTGTGAGCCATACTGTTAAGAAATTCCGCTGCTGCTTTGCGTGCATCTAACAATCCGCAAAAATTTACATTTGAATTTACAAGGCAACGAAATGTTAATGTTTCCAGGTTGCCATCTGGAAAATCTTCATCCTTTTTCAAGGCCTCTGCCCATGCATCATACGCGGCAAGGCCACAGGCATATTGGGCAGGGCAATCATCTCGTGACCACTCTGGCATCCTCGCCAACTCAATAGCATATTCCAAAGCTTCTTTGAGAATTTTCTCTTTTCGTGGAGGCTGCTTTTTTTTACCTATCAGGAGCAGGCTGTAACATTCCTTGTACCAGTTGTCTTTTTGATAATAATCCTCAGATGCATGAAAATAGCTTCTTCCAAACAGCACTTCACCATTCTGGTCGTATCCTGCCACTATTCCACATTCCGGCGGGCCGATGATTCCTTCAACGATAACAGGGCATCCTTTTTCAATACTTTCAATGATTTTCTTACGAAACCTTTCTTCACCATCAACTTCATTTTCTTTATAGATAAACTGGTATTCGTATCCGAGTGCGCGAAAAGTTCGCTGGATGGGTTCTGTGCCAAATACCAGTAAAGTGTTATTGCTGGGACACCATTTGAAATACCACAACAGCTTAAATGCTCCACCTGATACTGCCTTGACAAATGCATCGGATACATCCTCTTTGAGAAACTTCATGCAGGCAATAACTGAGCCAGCAAAAGTACACTCTTCTTTACGGTAATCAAGACTATCTATACCATTCAAAACTTTCATTGCGAACTCCTTTGGTAATTTGTGTTCGTTGAAAACTTCCTGCACTGCTGGGGTTATTTCTTCGCCTGCATAAACACTCAACGCGGGTTTGAGTTTTTCTTTTGCTCGGTAGATCAGGGATTTGGCGGTTCCTAATGGGATGTCAAGAAAGTCTGCTACTTTGCGGTAGGACAGGCCATCAAGATGAAACATTGTTAGTGGAACTCGGTATTTTTGCGGCAGTGATTCGACAGCTTTTAGTACCGCCTCTGCCAGATCACGTTTTTCTACCACCTCGGCCGGGCCTGGCCTGAAATCGGGAATGTCCAAACGGTCGAGATCGATTCGCCCGTCGAGTTGTTCAAATAATTTTGGGCGAAATGCTTTTAGCCAGTTCATCGCTATGCTAAAGGCCACTCTTCGCAACCAACTGGCAAATCGAGCGTGGTCTTTTAGTTGATCAATGTTGGCATAGGCACGTATGAAAGTCTCCTGAGCAATGTCCTGGGCGTCAGTCCAGTTTCCAACAAGACTATATGCTAATCCGTAAACATGGCCCTGATATCTGGCTACAAGCTCCTTATAGGCCTCGTTGTCGCCCTTCAGGGTTTTATGTACTAGCTCGGTATCTTTCGGCAGTGTCATATTGTCTCCATTCAGCAAATAACAGTAGTTATAATAAAGAC
>CAZOPG010000417.1:0-1925 GCA_964581585.1 uncultured Planctomycetaceae bacterium
AATAAGGCGTTTTTAGTCCCTTAAAAACGAAATCCCAAAATGCCGGTTTTTGATTTAAAAAATAGGATTTTGGTAATTTAATAGTGTAGGGATTTGTATTTTTTTAGACACGGAATAACACGGGATTTACACTGTTTAATCTGAGTAATCAGTGAAATCTGTGGCAAAAAAGTTCCGCCGAAAGCGGTTGAATTTATATTGTTTAGTTTTTCCAATTTAGGTATATATGCCGAACGACAGTACTGAACCTGGTCTTGACAAAGCTATGGCGTTCTTTGATCGCGCCGAGCAGGTCGCTGCTACCAACAATTTCGACTATGCCATCGATATGTACATCGAGGGCTTGCGGCGGGCTCCCGATGCGCTGGAGCAGGGCCATAAGCTCCTGCGTCGAAATTCGCTGATTCGCCAGGGTAAAGGTGGTAAAAAGCCCTCTATGATGGAAAAAATGAAGCATTCTCGCGGAAAAACACCTCTGGAAAATATGCTAAACGCTGAATACCTGCTGGCCAAGGACCCTGATAATCTCTCCTTTGCCGAGACAATGTTAAAAGCTGCGGTTGCCGGCAGCTACGAGAAAGCTGCACTTTGGATCGCCGACCTGATTTTTGAGGCCAGCAAAGCCTCGGAAAAGCCGAATCTGCATATATTTTTGCTTCTGAAGGATTCCTACGCGTCCATCGAGCAGTACTCCAAAGCGGTAAGTGCCTGCGGCTACGCGGTTAAGCTCAAGCCTGCAGACGGCGCATTGGCTGACGAATTGAAGGAACTTTCCGCGAATATGGCCGTTAAGAAAGGCAAATACGGAGAAAAAGGCGATTTCAGAAACTCTATCAAAGACAGGGATAAGCAGGAAAAGCTTCAATCGCAGCAGAACGTCGTTAAAAGTGAGGATTTCAGGATCACCGCTGTCAAAGATGCCAGGGTTGCGCTTGCAAAACAGCCGGATTCCGTCAATAATATAACCAAACTAGCTGACGCACTGGTCGATTTGCAAAATGCTAAGACCGATGCCGAAGCGATCCAGCTTCTGGAAGATGCGTATCAGAAAAATAAGGATTTCAGCTTCAAAAGGCATCAGGGTCTGCTGAAGATAAAACTGCTCAAACGAAAATTGAGAAAGGCAAAGGCTCTGGTAGAGGTAAAACCGACCGATTCACAGGCAAAGGCCGCCTTGGCAGGGGCATCTCAGGCTATGCTGGCCGCCGAACTTGAGCATTACCGCATGTGCGTGGACAACTATCCGACGGATATGCGAATGAAATATGAGTATGGCCTTCGTCTTATGTGGAACCATAAATATGACGAGGCGATTCCGTTCTTACAGGAATCACGCAACGAGCCGGGCCATAAAATATCGGCGATGAGCAAGATTGGCACCTGCTTCTTCATGAAGGAATGGTTCACTGAAGCGGTGGATACTTTCAAAGAAGCTATAGGGGCACATGACGTTAAAGATGACGCTATGGGCAAAGAACTTTTATACAACCTCGCCAGAGGCTACGAAAGGCTAACCCAGAACACAGAGGCACTTGAATCGTATAGAAAGCTGGCACAGATGGATTTCGGCTACAGAGATGTACGCCAGAGAATTGATAAATTGCGAAACACAAATGGATAAAAATAGAATATTGAAACTAATTTTTTAACGTTGGAGTACAAATGGCACATTCGTTATCAGCAAAAAAGAGAATCAAGCAAAACGAGAAAAGAAGGGCGATCAACAGAAGCAGGAAGAGCGCTGTCCGGACGCAGATTAAGCATTTTGAAGAAGCGATCAAAGTAGGTGACAAAGACGTAGCCGCCGAGCAGTATAAACTCGCTGCTATGAATCTCGACAAAGTTGCCGCGACAAGCACGATGCACAAAAACACTGCAGCCAGAATGAAATCACGCCTGGCAAAAAAGCTCAATAAGCTGAAAGC
>CAZOPG010000418.1:0-1923 GCA_964581585.1 uncultured Planctomycetaceae bacterium
AGGCGTACTTTCAAGGAAATTGAACTGTCGATTAATGACAAAAAGTTGCAGTCCAATTATCAACGTATTGATATTGAACCGGAAGAATCTTATGAAAAGGCGGCTGCAAACACACGTCGACTCCAGAGCCCGATATGGATGGGCGTGAGTCGCGACGTTAGAATCTTTGAACTCGGCCAGAGAGAGCCGAAATGCTATGCCGACTGGATACAACCACGGTGGCAGGGGCATGGCTATTTTTGGCCTGAACCGGAATATACTTCCAGGCGTTATGGTTTTGTTGTGGGACGCGGCTGGGGTTGCACGGAAGAAAACAGTCGATACCTGGATGAGGGCGTACTCCCCATCTTCCACGCTGATCGGATAGATGATGATATTCGTTATGAGCAGGTATCTTTTGTAACCCTGGAAAAAACGTTATTGACGGCTCAGAAGATACGCGGCACACATCCTCTCGTGGCGGATGGCTTATCAGCTATGCATGCCTTTGATGACAAGCAGGAGAAGATGTTTCAAAAGCTCAGGGACAGTGAACTTAATCTGCTGGAGGAAACTGTATTTTGCTATCTGGCAAAAGCTGTTAATACTGCCGAGGTGCCTCGATACGCATTTTTCAAAAGCGTATATCCGCTCAAAGATACGGGACATCCATTACCGCAGAATTTTGATAGAGTCGATGGTTTTGGCAAACTTCCAGGGTCTGAATTGGTTTTTGGGATATCCATGCTGGATGGCAAAGCGATGACTCAGGAGGAGATTGCCGTCTTATTGGCTCCTGGTGAGAGTATAACATTTGAGTTTTTCTTTCCTCACAGCCCGATTCCTGAAGCTCGTGCCAGGGAATTGGCCAAACGGGATTTTCAGGATTGTTTAAACCAATGCCGCAATTTCTGGAATGAAAAACTCAAAGCAGCAGGGGAATTTATATTGCCTGAAAAACGTATTGACCAAATGACCCGTGCGGGCCTGCTGCATCTGGACATGGTTACATATGGACTGGAGCCGGACGGAGAATTGAACGTGAGTAATGGCGTTTATAGCGCACTTGGTTCGGAGACGACAAGGAACATTCAGTTTTTTGACTCGATGGGATTGCATAACCAGGCCGATCGGTGTCTTGAGTATTTTCTGGGCAAGCAGTGTAAAAATGGCTTGCTGCAGAATTTCGAAGGTTATATGCTTGAAACAGGTGCGATATTATGGTGCCTGGGGGAGCACTACAGATATGAGCCAGACGAAAAATGGGTGGAGAAAATTAAACCGAAAGTTGTAAAGGCATGTGAGTTTATTCTCGGTTGGAGAGAAAAAAATAAACGGCCGGAATTTAAGGGCCAAGGTTATGGTTTGCTGGATGGCAAAGTTGCCGACCCCGAGGATCCAGAGAGAACCTTTATGCTAAATGGTTATGCATATTTGGGGTTGATACGAACAGCGGAAATGCTGAGCAAAAATGATCCTGCTTATTCTAGCCGTTTGCTTCATAACGCCGAGGAACTCAAGACCGATATTCACACAGCGTTTTTTGATTCACTGGCCAGTGGACCCGTAGTTCCACTCGCAGACGGTTCGTGGTGTCCAACTGTTGCACCATGGGCTGGACAGAGGGGACCGCTTTGTCTTTTTGTAGACAGAACAAACTGTTGGACGCATGGCTCAATGGTTGCAAAGGACGATATTATTGGGCCGATGCACCTGGTGTTTCAGGAGGTTTTTGAGGTCGATGATCCGGCTGTTACTTTTATGCTCAACTATCATAGCGAATTGTTTTACTCTCAAAACGTTTCTTTTAGCCAGCCGTATTACAGCACTCACCCGATAATTCATTTGAGACGCGGCGAAACAAAACGTTTCCTCAAATCGTATTATAACACCTTTGCCGCTCTGGCGGACAGAGAGACTTATTCTTTCTGGGAACACTTTTAC
>CAZOPG010000419.1:0-1912 GCA_964581585.1 uncultured Planctomycetaceae bacterium
GAGGGCAGTTATCATTGCATTTCTCCCATTTTTTAGACGTAGGAGGGCTACCCATTTTATAGATAAATCAGACTTTTTTACTTTATATATCTTGACTCACTAACAAAAAATAGCCCGCGAAGCGACCCCACAATTAAATTATTCTTCGCTCTGCCACAGGTACTCAGCTGAGAAATCCCTCTCTTCTGTCGTGATTGCGAGTTTGCCGTGGGCTGAATAATCCGGGCTCAGCCAGCCAGCTACATAAATAATGCCCTGGGTAGCTGAGCTGTTTTCGGTTTTTTCATTAAGAACGGTCTGGGTATACTCTCCCTTAGTGATAAAATACAATTTAGACTTATCGATTCGGCCATCAGCCGAATACGTTTTGCTCACATCGATATTGCCGGCGAATTGGGCCTCGAACGTATATTTTTTGTTATCATGCCGATATGAGCCATGCCAGTTTCCAGCTATCTCTCCGACGGTATTAAACTCGATCGCGATATCTCCCCGGTAACTGTCCTTCCGCGTTACCTGCCCCATTACCGCAACGGAGTCATCGAGCGAAGGCTGTGGTGCTTTTGGCAGCTTTATAAAAACATCGAGACCAACAATTCTATCTTCGTCTTCCCATAAGGGCCTTTCCCGAGGCGCCGTACTTGTCCCAGGCCCAAAGATAGCCGTCATATTAACCATATAGAGCATCATCACTATCGCCACAGCGACGAGGACTATCAAAACCGCGAACCCATTTTTTCTATTCAGTCTGCCCATCATTGTTTTTCTCTCTTTCTTTCGGACAGCAAAATAATATCTCTAAGCTGTTCGATATTTTTAGCAGAGAACCACCTATGCTCAAAATCCTCTTCACTAACAACATGTGCTATCGACATAAGCGCCCGTAGGTGGTAGTTTCTTTCGTCTGCTGAGCCGATAAGTACAAACGCTGTTTTCACAGGCTCGCCCAACTCGGAGAACGAAATACCTCCCTGGCATCGCACCAGGAGAATTTCAAATACATTCTGTCCATCAATCACAATATGCGGTATCGCAAGTCCGCTTTTGATTATTGTAGTGGATTCTCTTTCACGCTGAATAAACAGATCATATAATCGTTCTTTCTCAATCCCGACCGAGCTTGACAAAATTTCAGAGGCCCGATTAAAAAACTCCTTCGCCGTGATAGATTCTTTGATATCGATAATCGTGCATTCTTTGATCAGCTTATCAAAACGGTCGGGAGTAATCTGGTCTCGCTCCAGCGATATCTGTTTCAATTCTTCTTCCAGCCCGCTACGTTCGATATGCGTTGAGACAATCGATTTTACCAGGTAAACGATAGCCGACTGCCGATCGATCCTCGTCTGCACATAAGCCAGATACCAGATCATCGCTATGATCGCAAAACCGCCGGTCATAGCCAGCGGAACATAGCCCATCTCGAAAATAAGGAACAGATAAATGACTATTGTAATTACAGGCATAATGGGATTGAACGGCGTTTTGAATCTCGGCCGATAACTCTGTATTCCACTGTGCCGCATAATTACTACCGCCAGATTCATAAGTATAAACATCAGGATCATTATGGTTGAGGCGGTCTTGACCAGATTTTCGATCGAGAGCGTCATAATCACCATCAGCACAAAGCCGCAGGTAACGGCCAGGGAAAGGTGAGGCGTGTGAAACTTTTTGCCAGTACGCGACAAAAAACTCGGTAACAGTCCGTCAGCACTCATCGCCATTGGCGTACGCGACGACGAAAGAATTCCAGCGTTTGCGGTGGTGGCAAAAGCTAGAAAAGCCGCCACAGAAATCAGCATTCCTCCGAATTTGCCCATAGCGATCTCGCCTCCGAGTGAAATCGGCATAAGCGAACCAGCCAGTTTTCCGGGTTCGACAATTCCAACCGTAACAAAAACAACAAGAA
>CAZOPG010000420.1:0-1905 GCA_964581585.1 uncultured Planctomycetaceae bacterium
ATCCCATCGGAAGAGGCAGAAACCCGGCTTCGTGTGTATGCCGACGAACAGGACGTTTATTTTGCTCTGGAGTGTCTGGAACCGGACATGACATCGCTCAGGGTAAAGACGACCGAAGACAACCTCGGTGTTTACGGCGATGACAGTATTGAAATTTTCACAGCAACACGACCGGACGCAACCGAATGCGCACATTTTCTGGCCAACGCCGTCGGCTTCAAAGCGGCGAGCTGGTGCGACATTCCCGAGAAGCAGTGGAACTGGTCCTGGCCAACCAACTGGGAAACCAAGAGCCGTCTCGGCAAAGATCGCTGGACGCTGGTGGCGCGTATCCCTCGCAAAGATATAGGCACGGATGGAGATTTCTACTTTACTGTCGTGCGTAACCGGCGCTCCGGCGCTCGCAATGAGATGAGCGGTTTTCCGAAAGGAGGCGTCTTTTTTCGCCCTGAGGAATATTGTCGTCTCAGGTTGGTGAGCTCTGCTGGAGACTAATATAATAGAAAGAAAGATACTATGGTTTTTGACAAGAATACTCAGGAAAAATTAGACCGGATGAATGTGGACGAAAACAAGGTTGTTCATTATAGCATGCCTGAAGCGTTACAAGTATCCAGTGCATTTGAATGGTACAATAGAACTCGCCCATATTATTTGAATGAGTTTCAAAAGTATATGTACGGTTCCATGCCGCCGCGCCCGGACATCATGAAGTTCGAGCTAATTGATTACAAGAAAGACGCATTTGATAATTTAGCAACACGTAAAATTATCAGGATGCATTTTAAAATGCATTCTGGAGTTTCCCGTTTTGCAGACATGCTGCTGTATATTCCGAACGGAGTAAAATCTCCGGCTCCGATCTTTATGGGATTGAATTTTGCATCCAATGCTGCTTGTACTACAGAAAATGACATCCCTTTATCACATATTCTGCCTGTAAAATCGGAATCCGGTTATTACGATATCTCGCCGTCTCAAGAGAGTGAACGTGGCAATAAAGCTGGACGCTGGCCGTTTAAAGAAATTTTGAAACGAGGCTATGCTGTAGCAACATGTTACTGTAACGACTTTTTTCTCGACCTCCCGACAGAAGGTTTCAGCAACAGTATTTTTTCACTTTTTTATCCACAGGAGCAGTTAAAATGCAAAGAAAATGAGTTTGGGGCGATTGGTGCCTGGGCATGGGGCTTATCGCGAATGTTGGATTATATTGAATCCGACAAAGACGTGGATGCCTCCCAGGTTGCGGTGCTCGGTCATTCCAGACTTGGGAAAACCGCATTATGGGCAGGAGCGTACGATCCGCGTTTCGCAATGATTATTTCTAGCGGATCAGGCTGTGGCGGTGCTAAGCTATCCCGACGTAATTTTGGTGAAAATTTTGAATGGTTACTGCATTGGCGTCCATATTGGTTTCATAAAAAACTTCAGGACTATATTAACCGTGAAGAAGATTTGCATTTTGATCAACATATACTTATTTCACTTTGCGCGCCGCGTCCAGTTTACATTGCCAGCGGTTCAGAAGACTATTCCGCAGACCCTCGCGGCGAATTTACATCATTGAAGGAAGCCGGTACGGTTTACTGTCTTTTTGGTTCCAAAGGTATTGATACCTTAGAAATGCCACCTGTAGGGGAATCCATTCAAAAAGATCTTGGTTATCATGTGCATGATGGACCGCATGCTATAACATCTTTTGACTGGGATAAATTCCTAGATTTTGCCGATCTACATTTTACAATTGACTCATTAAAATAAAAAAAGGAAACTTATAGTATGTTTACTCGACGTATGAAACAAGCAAGTATTTGGGCTGCCGGAGCAATGATGATTGCCAGCACAGCAGTTGTGGCGGATGTAAAACTTCCAGAAATTTTCAACGACAACATGGTAATACAA
>CAZOPG010000421.1:0-1904 GCA_964581585.1 uncultured Planctomycetaceae bacterium
GTGGACACATTTGGGCCGCACATTCAATTTAGAAAGAGCATTCATTCGAATTTAAGCCCTTTTTTAATGGTTCGACGAATGCTTGACAACTACAGTTGCTAAGGAAAATATACATCAAACCAGTGATTTCCTTCTAATATTACAGCATATTCGCACACACAACACACTTAAAATCAAATGGTTACAGCCTTCCAAGGACGATTGTTTTTTTTTGGCGTAGGCAATATTTTTTCTTGACAAAGGTGCTTTAACAAGCTACAGTAGATTACTGCGTTACCGTAGAGAAGCAACATTAGTTCGTTATAAGTATTTTCTTATTATTATATATCTTGGTGGACAATGCCAACCGCTAAAACTGAACAATGCAAGTACAAAAGAATTGCTGAAGAGCTTACTGTGGCCGTCCGAAAGGAGTACAAACCGGGCGAGATGCTTCCTTCTGAGAATGTCATGGCGAGAAAATTTTCTGTTACGCCGGTCACCCTGCGTAAAGCCTTGGGTATTCTTTCCGATAACGGTTTAGTTGAGCGATATCACCGTAGAGGAACCGTGGTTAAAGATCCTCTGGCACAGGGTGAATTTGCAATTGTGTTGCGACCGAAGCTTTTGGAGGATGAGGCTTCTTCTGCCTTTCGCAAGATCGCGTCCTTATTATCGGAAAATATAGGTGCAAGAAATACTCAATGGCATACGAAGCTTCACTTGGGAAAAAAGGTTGACAGTGATTTGTATGCCGGTCAGCTTTTTCCAGCTACCCTGGATCTGCTGGAGCCGGATGTTCTCAAAAGGCTTCGAGGCGTATTCACCTTTCATCCGTTACATGAATTGATGGAGCCGTTGCGGCAGAAAAATATTCCCATTATAACAATAGCAGGTGAAGATAGGGAAGCAAATGTCGAAGTTGTTCCTGACCTGGATGTGTTCTACAGGGAATCTATTAATCATTTATGTCATGTCGGCTGCAAAACCGTGGGATTCATGTGGACTCATATGGGCAAAGCTTTACGGCCTGAGCTAAGAGATGAGAGTCATCTTTTTGACAAATATGCCGTTGACGCCGGATTTGCCGTCAAAGAACAGTGGCTGCCTGCAGTTATTAATGATATTACCGAACGTAAAGCATATGATACATTTGTAAAATTCTGGCAGCAGGGCGACTGTCCGGATGGACTTGTTATCAGTGATGATGTTATTGCTAAGGGTGTTCTGCGTGCCGTTTTGCATAAGAATATTCGTGTTCCTGAACAGATCCGCCTGATAACTTATGCGAATAAAGGAATTGAACTGCCGTTTCATAAGCCGGTAACACGTTATGAATTTGACCTGGAAGAGGTAGCAAGTCTTGCCGTTGAAACAATGATAAAATTGATAAATGGGCGCAAATGTGAGCAGCATACATCTATTTTAGGAAAATTGATTAAAGGAGAAACGACGTAAAATAAAAATCCGAAATCAAGTGTTTATTTTGGATTTTCAGGAAAGGAGGTGAATTGGCACTATTTATGATTTGAGTATGTGTTATGTTTGTTTTATTGTGTTGTTTTGATTTAATGTTGTTTTGGAAAAGGAGAAAGATGATGAAGAAATTTATTGTATTAATGTTAATTTTGTGTTTTGTTGCTGTCTCGGCACAGGGTGACTATTTCACCGGTTTTGAATCTTCTGAGGGTTATACCGACGATACATCACTCGTTGGCGTTCAGGGCTGGTCCCTTTATGGAGGAGGTGATCGCGGAAAAACCTGGACTGCAGCAGATCATGGAACTACGCATGACCCGGGACCGACCGCTGCAACCGGAAGCCAGTACGCAAGGGTTTACGGCGCTCCCGGTACTAGTAGGACTTTTTTTCAACAGGACCTCGATGTTACTGCACGCGTTGGCAACGGTACGGCAAATACATGG
>CAZOPG010000422.1:0-1902 GCA_964581585.1 uncultured Planctomycetaceae bacterium
CCGCTTTTACATCTCGCAAGAAAAAACTGAAAGGATTTCTATCACTACGAACACTGACAATTGTAGAGTCAGCACCATGCGAAATGCTATTTGCATTGATCTTAAGGTCAATGCGACATTGAGTTTGCTCCGAACAGGAAAATTTCGTACTATCAAAAGAACCTTGCCCTTCGACGAAACTGCCGCTTAAAAGCACCCCATTTAAGACCTCTATTCGGCCGTTGCAAGAACAATGCGACCATAAAATAGAAATTTCAATTTTCACTTAACAACCTCACATAGTTTCAAAACAGGCAACATCTAATATCTACCATTTTTTTTTGCAGCTTCATACATCGCTACAACATTTTCAGTAGGCGAATTGTCCTGCAATGAATGCGTCGGCGCAAAACAGTAGCCGCCGCCCAGCATCATTATATCCAGTGTGCTGTGAACATTTTCAACAACATCGTCAACTGTACCATAAGCTACGGGACCGGCCGTACTAATACAACCATGAAAAGCAAGCCTGTCGCCAAATTCTTTCTTCAAGTACGCAGGTGACATATCTTTCGCCTCAGGCTGCAATGTGTCCACAACATCGATTCCCATCTCAATAAAATCTTCAAAAGCCCAACTGCTTGCACCGCAGGAATGAATCATAACTGGCAAATCATATTCTTTGGCCAAATCTATGAAATCCTGAAGTTTTGGTCTAATATGCTTTCGGAACATATCCAGACTGAGTATTGGCGAATTCTGAGTTCCCAAATCTTCGCCTATCCAGAGAAAATCTATCCTTCCGCCGGCAGCTTCAAGACTTCTGCGAGTAACTTCCAAATGAATTTTATGCCTTCGATTTATCAACAAAACCCCTGCCGGGTCATCCAAAGCAATATCCATTAAAACTCCCTGCATTGTTCTCAAAAAACCGGTACTATTTATTGTGTCACCCAGTCCGGCCCCACCAAGATAAAGAGCATATTCCGGGAATTTATTACAAACCTCAACTACAACACTGTAATCGAAATCATCAGGCGAAGGCATAGGCCAATTTTTGACCATATTTATATCAGCATCTTTAAGTGGAAAATCGCAATAATCCCAGTAAGAGCCGCTTTCATGCTCAACATATCTGGTACGAATCCCCCAAGCAGGGTCAACTTTAAGTTCAGCTATTTCGTTGTGCAGTCTCAGCCCATTGTAGGGCGGGAATATCCCACGAAAATCGACACCAAGTTTTTGTCTCAAACCTTCATCGTCATCAGAAGAAAGGTCGAAATGTGATTTTAATCGCTCATCGATTCCCAGATTCGCAAAGTAATTTATCGGTACCCTATCCGGCTGTTTGCGTGCAAATGCTGTCAATACTCGTTCTTTGGGTGTCATGATTTTATTCCTTTTATCGCATCAAACATAGCTTTAATATTCTTCGGTGGTATATCAGGCAATATGGCTTCATGGCTCGGCGAAATAATCAGGCCTGTCGGAAACAGTTCTTTTAATTCTATAACCTTCTTATAAACCTGGCTGCATGTTCCGTTAATCAACAATTGCTGAACATCAATGCCGCCACAAAATGAAACTTTATAGCCAAAATCATTCTTAAGACCTTGCGGCTCCATTCCTACCGCTAGTGCCTGAATAGGATGAATCACATCAACGCCGATATCGATCAAATCGGGTATGATCGGGCGAATAGCTCCGCAGGAATGATGAATTACCTTCAGGCCAAAACTTTTTGCCTGCTCAACCAACTGGCCGGTGCCGGGCAATACAAATTTACGAATCGCATCCGGAGAAAGCATCAATCCTGTCTGGGAGCCAAAATCATTTCCAATCAACACCGCGTCAAGCTTGCCATCTGTTGCTTTATAAAATATTTCATTAGCCTGTAGATAAAACTCGGTGATCTTTCCAATT
>CAZOPG010000423.1:0-1902 GCA_964581585.1 uncultured Planctomycetaceae bacterium
ATAGCCGAACACGCCGCTATAAAAAACAAATCTTTGTGCTCCATATTCTGCCCGCAAATATTCAAGCAAATCATGAAGATCACCAGCCGCACTGGGCGACATCCAGGCACTGTCCCTGAGATTGGGCGTCAAAATACTAACGTTATGCTCAAGAAGCTGCGGAAGCCATGCCTTTCTTATGTCCGGACGAGTATATAACTGATCTCCATTCGAGCCGTGACCATGAATGACAACAGCCCATATATCGGTATTTGTATTTGGCCAAATATACGCCCAATCCTCAAAACTGTCCAGAGAACTGACATACGCCAGCTTCAAAACTTCATCTGGGATATTCCGGCATTCATTTTTTGTAATAGATTTAATCTTCATAATATTCCGCACGCCGGTTATAACATATCCAAACCCGCAATTCAAGTTTCATCATTGACATAAATACTTAATCAATTAAAATGCCCCAAAACTAATTAACTCACACAATAGAAGGAATAATTATGCAGCCGAAAGATTGTCTGATTGCCGCACTTGAAGGGCTTACACCTGACTATACGCCTTATTCCATTTATGATTTTTTTGTGGACGATATCAACAGTGACAAGTGGAAGTGTTTGCTCGACAAAGGTCTATTGATAACAAACGCCGCGATAACAGTAAAACACATTGAACATGATGTTGAAACTTGCGAGAAAACGGTTCAAAAAAGCGATGGCACATATAAAATCGTTACCAAGGAAACACCAATTGGATCCATCAAGCAAGTGTTTCGCAATAATTGGTATCATGAATTTTGGCTCAAAAGCCCAAAAGATTATAAAATTATGCAATGGATAATCGAACACACCGAACCCCTGCCGGACTACGATAAATTTGAACAAAAACAACAGGAGGTTGGAGATCAAGGCTTAACCTGCCTGTGCCAAGCAGACCATCCTCGTACGCCTTTAATGCTCATCAATGTGGACTGGGCCGGTACTGAGCAATTCGGTATGGACATCGCATCCGAAGTCCCCGAACTTTTTGAACTATACGAAGCATCAAAAAAATTATTTTTGAAAGAAATTGAAATTCTCGCAAAAGGTCCCGGCAGATATGTCAAATGGCTTGAAAATCTCAGCATAGACACATTGGGCCCTGCCAGGTACAGCAAGTTCATGCTTAACATATACAATGAAGCTGTTCCGATTCTCGAAGCCAGCGGAAAAAGAGTTTCCGTTCATTATGATGGCCAGCTCAACGTGATCGCCGATTTAATCGCCTCTTCCCCAGTTCATATTATCGAATCACTAACCGAACCGCCGGAAGGTGATATGACGTACGACCTTTGCCAAGCCAAATGGCCTGATAAGGTATTGTGGGCAAATATCAATGTCGAACTTTACGGCCAATCGTCTCAACAATTGCGCGATGATGTAATTGCCAAACGAACTCGAATGGGCAAAAAAGCCTCCATCTTCGAAATCTCCGAAGGTTTGCCAGACAATTGGGAACAATCGATACCTGTAGTATTAGAAACCTTACAGCAGCTAAGATAACATCGCTGTATATTTTTCAAGAATCGCATCAATTGTTTTAAGCTCATCAGGCGACAGAGACATATCGCCTGCAAAGGCATTTTCTATCGCCTGCTCTTCGGTTATGGCTCCGCGAAGGACATGAGTTACACCCGGCCGAGAAAATGTCCAGACGGTAACGATCTGAATCGGTGTAGCGTTGTGAGCTGCAGCGATCGGAAGAAACTCCTCAAGCATAGCATTAATACGTTTTATATTCGCAGGCTTAAAGAGCAGATTAGGATTCTCCTGGCCGGAAGGTTCCATTGCACCGGTGAGCAGCCCACCGCAAAGTGGTGAATAAGCCAGAAAAGCAATGTTATTTTGGCTACAGCATTTGAGAATGCCGTTA
>CAZOPG010000424.1:0-1902 GCA_964581585.1 uncultured Planctomycetaceae bacterium
ATCGAAACCAAACAGGTAATAAAATTAGATCTGGATTTATAAACCAAAACACTAAAATGGCAGAGGCAAAAACTGGAATACTCAAAAAGGCATTGAAAAATGTCTGGGCTCCGGTTTCATCGCATGCCTATGGCGCGAACGCTGTGTATATTCCGCGCTGGGGGGGGGAATGCGGCGATGGAACTGATAGTAGTGCTGACTCAGAATTTTCCTGCCTTTAAGACTCACCCTGTTCTGGATGTCTGGAAGGGTTATACGACAGGGGTCGAGCGTTTTCGGCACAACCACCATATGAGAGTTTTGGGCTGGCGCATTGAGCCTGGCGAGAATTATTTTTCATTTCTTTACCTTCCTGATGAAGATGACAAAGTGAGTATGCTGGCAGAATTCACACACAACGCAGCGGGCAGGCTTCAGTTGCGATGCAGTTTAGACAATCAGACGAAGATTGACAGAGAATGGCAGTTGACTTTTTATCTGTCGCCGGTTCGCAGCGAACGATTGGCAGGGTACAAGCTTCAAAATATCACCCAACGGCAGGCAGCTTTTAGTTTGGACGCAAGACACTTTCAACTCGCAATCAAAAACGGTTCGTTTGTGTCTGCTGATATTTGTGATTCTTCAAACTGGACAAATTTCCCTGCCAACGTTGAAGATTCCAGCAACCCCGACAATCCCATTTCACCGGCCAAACAACGAATAAAGGTTATGACGTCGCCGATCCTTCTGCCCGGCAAGAGCTGCAAAAAAATATACCTGAATGTTCTGCCGTCTGAGCAGGCGAAAAAATCTCGTCCAGTCGGCTGGCCCAAATTTGAGCCTGCAAGAACAGAGCAACTTCCGTATGAACACGAATGGTGGGAAACTGTTCACAACCAGTATTACACAGCCTCATACACCAAAAAAGATATGACCGCTCGGCTGCTTCCGGCTCGGCAGTGGGGGAAATTTTTCCTCTGGGACGCTGGGATGAGTTTAATCGGTGCTGTCGAAAAAGAACGTGAATTTGTTCAAAAACACCTGCTGGAAATGCCCGACCCGACCAAAAAGGATACTGAACAATTCTGCCAGGCGATGGGCTCTTTTATACCAACGGCTATATTTGCATGGTGGGAGCTGTATTGTAAAAATTCCGATGTGTCAATTCTTGAAGACCATTACGAGCATATGAAGCGATTATTTTTGCACTTTTATTCCTGGCCGAAGCTCAAGCCTGAAAATTCTAGCCCCGGTATCGTTAAACTTCCCGGCAATCGCAACGGAATCGATGATTACCCACCGATAGTATATTGTGAGGGTTGGCCGTTTGCGTGGGACTACAAGCACACCCTACCATTGAATTCCAAGAGGGAACAACGCCTGGCGTATCAGCCGGGCATGACCGCTCTTGCCATAAGATTTGTAAAAATCCTGCGTCTTGGGGCATATTTACTTAAGAAGCCGAAGGATGTTGAATTTTATTCGGCACTTATTGTTAAATCAGAAGAGGCCTTGAACAAAACGCTCTGGAATAAAAAAAATAAAATATATGGCTGGAGAACCGACGAAGATGGAATGCTGCCGGATATGTTCGGTGTCGATGGATGTTATCCGCTACTGTCAAATTCGGTTCCTCCGAAAAGGGCGAACTATCTATGGAGACATCTCACAGACAGCAAGGGAATGTTGACCAAATATGGCTATACGGTTGTGCCTCGAAATAACAAATTTTACCGTGATGACGGCTACTGGAATGGCGCTGTGTGGCTGCCTCCGCAATGGTTTATCTGGAAAGCATGTTACAATCACGGAAATATGTCGCTGGCAAAAAGAATCGCTGAACGTTTGTTGAATTTGTGGAAAAAAAATCATGCTCAATCACTTGCTGCTGGGAAGAATTTCGCGTCAGAACCGGACGTGGAG
>CAZOPG010000425.1:0-1901 GCA_964581585.1 uncultured Planctomycetaceae bacterium
CTCGATGGAATTTAAACCGGGCCGCCTAAAAGCGAGTTTTTAGAGCGGACTCAAACTTAAAACAATTAACTTCTTCATCTTCTCACTCCTTACATTAAAAAATATTAATATCAAAATTAAACAAACACACACTTAAACCACAAATACCTGCCAATCCACCTCCTCTCTGTGTTTAGCTTGTAAACACAATTCAAATTAAAATATTTCATGTTGTCTTACCTATTATTAACTTGCCGGGAACATAAATAGTCTTCTGTTCCGGGTTCCAGCCTTTTAACAATTTGACCATAGCATCAAAAGCAATGTCGACCATTTCCTGAATATCCAACTCATACCGGGTTACTGGTTTGTGATAATGAAGATCGACTCCTTTGTTAGCAAAGGTTATCAGGCGAATCTGCTCCGGGACGCGGATTTGTTTATGTAAAACCGCGCGGAACACACCGCAGGCCGCTATGTCGTCATCAATAACAAACGCATCCGGACAGTTGCCCTGCTCCCTGATTTTCATAAAACACTCATATCCGTTACGCTCGGCAATATCCTCTGTAGGAACTCCATGCATCCACTTTTCCTGCGTAGAAAGACCCGCTTCAATAGCATGTTCGGCAAAAAGCTTCTTATAATCTGCTCTTTTGCCTCCTATAATACAGCCCGCCAACAAACCAACAGTTTTACAGCCGACATCACGAAGGTGATGCAGTGATTTGTTAAAAAATGAATCCAGATTTTGTCTTACAGCAACATCCGCATAGCGTAAATACTTAGTCCCTCCCATAAACGAAATGATGGGAATCCCTCTTTGCCGCAGAGGTTCAATAAGTTCGTACATGGGATTAAATGTGAAAACACCTCGGAGATTTGTCAGAACCTTTGGTTCCATCAGATTCAGGGTAGCGGGAAAATCATAGCCGTCTTCTACTTCCTGGCCTAGGTGAAGTTTTGCTGACCATTCGGCATCAGAATATCCATGAACTCTTTCCGACAACAACATCGCGGTTTCACGGTAAAAAAGCGAAGACTTGGCTCTCATGAGTTTCGGCCTTGCCACTATGGCAAATTCGCCCTGTAATAAAGGGTCGGTAACAACTCTTCCTCGGCCGTGGTAAGTCCGTAAAAGCCCCTCTTCCTCCAACGCCGCTAACACCTTACGCATCGTTGTATAACCCGTTAAGTGTTGTCTGGCCAAGTCACGCTCCGGCGGTAGCATGTGGCCGATGTCCAAAGTCGCGATTTCTTCCCGCAGATCGTCAACTAAAGATGTGTATCGTGGCCTCTTCACCGGAATTTGTCTGTCAATTGTTTGCACTTCCTCGCTCCGCATCCACTGGTTCCTTCACCGTGCCTCGTTACGCTCGTATATCACTGTTGTACAACTGTGTTGTACGACCGTAATTGTAATGCTTTTTGCCGTGAAAAGTCAAGCATTTTTTTATAAAAACTAAGATTTCCCGTATAAGTGTATCAATATCGATCTGTTATGCCAGGTAAAACAGCAAATACAGTCTGAAATCAGGGATTTTGCCTTTATTAAGTGGTTGAGATGCGTGTGTTTTTTTGGGGTAATATTGGGCAAGATGATTTGAATTTGTTAGCATTAATGTTTTCAAATTGTTTTTTTTACACAATGTGGAGTTAAATATTGGAAATTAGAAGATTCAGGCCCCAAAACGGCAGAGATGCTTCAAAAGTTATGATAGCGGCCTTTAGAACTTTCTCGGCAAAAAAATGGATGCAAATTCAGAAAAGGCGTTGACGAGATAATGCTGGGGAAATTTTTGTGATGGCACAAGCCCTGCCATAGTAATGGCAGGGCTAAACGGGGTTGTTTTATGATTAGTTCAGACTAAATCACTTACTATTATCAGAGGACTGATTGTTCCGAAATGATGGTTTATTTT
>CAZOPG010000426.1:0-1886 GCA_964581585.1 uncultured Planctomycetaceae bacterium
CGGGACATTCAGGCCTTCTGCACACCGATGCACTCCAAGCTACTTTTGCCCTGCTGGCCGTTCTGCTGGTACTCCCACGGGCAGAGCCCGTCCCTGCACCCTACCCCCGCAGCCGGCGTACACGCCGGGTTATGCTTCTGACTCTCGCGGCGCTGTGTCTGGCCCTTTCTGGGCTGACCAAGACGCTGGGATTGTTGGTGGCACCGGGGTTAGCCCTGGCAATTCTTCTGTGGGGTGAGGGGACGTTGCAGCAACGGTCCGTACAGGTCATCTTCATTGCCGCTCTGACCGTGATCTTCTTACTGATGTTCTATCCCCCTTTCTGGGTGGCGCCGCGTGCCGCCCTGAACTCACTGATCGGTGCCGTTACTTACCACGAAGGTATCGGTCTGCGGTCGGTGTTTTTTCTCGGCGAGATGCGTACGGATCCTGGGCCGGCCTTCTATCCTCTGGTTCTTCTGTTCCGGATGACGCCGCCTGTACTCCTCGGCCTGGCCGGCGCGCTGTTTGGCGGTTCACGCTCCGGACGCAGCGCCGCAGACGGCGGCACCGCAGACGGCAGCGCACGCCGGCTTTTGCGCTGGGGTGCGCCGGCTGCGCTGGCTTACTTGGCCGCGCTGACTGTGGCGGACAAGAAGTTTGACCGCTATGTCCTTACGGTGATTCCTTTACTCACTCCGGCAGCCGCATCCGCCTGGTCGCAGGCCAAACGCGGTTGGCGGTGGTTGGCCCTGGGACTGCTTCTGCTGCCCTGGGCGCTTGTTGCTATAGTTCCTCTCCACTACGCATCCCCGCTGCTCGGCGGGCCCTGGGGTGCTCAGGCGGTTATACCGTTGGGGTGGGGCGAGGCATCGGGATTCGCGGCCCGCAAGCTGAACCGGCTGCTGCCTGTGCCGGAGGCGGCTAGCGTTCTCTCGGAGAATGTCACCGGCACGGCGCCATTCTTCTCCGGTGAGACCTGGCCACGGACCGCTTCGACTGTGGGATGTACCGATGCCATCATCGGCCAGGGATCCAGCGCCGCTGGAGGCTATGCGGTGGCGGCGAGGCTGCGACTCGCCGGCCGTGAAGTGGCGACGATCTATACCGCCACTCCGGTTGGGCCTTCATCCCTGCCCTTGCTGTCCGCTGGTCCGCTTCCGGGTCTCTCGGCGACGGCGGTGCCTGAGGGGGCCACGACGGATGATCTCGTGGCCTGGCTCAATGCAACCATGGATCCGGAGACGTCCTTCTTGTGGGTACACGCCCCGCTATGCTATCCGCTCGCGGAGGCTCAACTTGAGACGCTCTTCGCTGTCGGCGAGGAAGCCAGGCGTCTGGTGTGCAAGCCTGCCTCGCCGGTGACCGGCTTCGAGGCGGAGCAATGCCGGCTGTTTACGGCGATGCGCGCATCGGAGCCCTATCTGGCCCGTTTCGCCGGCGCGGTCGACCTGGTCAGTGTCGCGTGGGCCGAGCCGGTGCAGGCTCTGGATCCTCTGACTGTGCATATGCGGTGGCTGCCCCATACGATGCTTGGAGAGTTGGATATCTATCTGGCTCTGCAGACCGGTGACGGGGCGCGGGAGATCATCTGGGCCGATGGTGGGCAGCGCGTCGTCAATGGCTGGGGCTGGGCCGCACCCCAGTGGCTGACCGGCACAGTGACTGACGGCGAGGCCTACGTCGCTATACCGCTGGACCTTCCGCCCGGCACCTACACTCTGGTAATGTCTCTGTCTGGCTCGGACGGTTGGCTGGGGCTCACGCGCAGCGACGGTTCCTTTGGCGGTACCCAGTTGGTCTTGGGGGATGTGGTCGTCGAAGCTCCGCCATATCCCGCGCCGCAGCTTGACCGGCTGATTGCTCGAGATGCTGAGTGGCCCGGGCTACACGTCATCGGCGTTGAG
>CAZOPG010000427.1:0-1884 GCA_964581585.1 uncultured Planctomycetaceae bacterium
TTTTTACCCATAAGATACATAGAAAAACCGTAATCAAGTAGTGGTAAATAAACAACGTAGATAACGTGAGCCACTGTCCAAAAAATAATAAAAGAATGACCCCCAATGATATTACTTTCTGAAATATGCGTGCTATTTCAGCTTGGACCGTCAGTCCATAAACATTAGTCAAATTCTTAATGCTATTGGAAAACCATATTCCCAATGAGAACAAGGCGGCAGCATAAATGAAAAGCCTCTGCTGACCAGGCCAAAGAAACTCTTTAAAGGAGGAACTATTGGTCGCGACAATTAAGAATACCGCAACAGTTCCTACAAGCCCCAATGAGATATATACATAAAAAGAGATCAGTTTATGTTCATCAGGTCTTTGTGACAGCTTTGTATAAAAAGCGTTGGGAGTTCCAAGTCCAAGAAAATCGATTAATTGTTGGAAAAAGTTTGTCAGGAATGAGAAATTTCCATATGATACTGGCCCGAGGCCCCTCGGAATAAACACTGCAGCAACCATGCTGGCGGCTAATCCAATAATATTTGCAAACAAACTGTATGCATAACGCTTGTTCAGCGAATCTTCTTTTCCGGTTTCTTTATTAATTTGCACTCATTACCTAAATCTGACACACGGCGAGGGAAAACGATCATAGACATGGAGATGTTCGCATAATCATAAATAATTATAAACAGTTAGTCACTTTTGCCTTTTTACAAAGTTATCAACTATTGTGCGCCTGATAATCTTACCAGATAGTCTATCATAATTTGTGGATCGCCTATATTCTTAGACAGGAACCTATTCTTGGCATCCTGCACTGATTTACTCTGCCACCATTTTTCAGGATCATCCTTCACACTCTCCACAAAATGAGCTGCCTTAATTGGATCCGTTTGACATATTCCTGCTGAAATGAGGCCTGCATAAAAGTCTTTATAATTATTATCAAGAAAATACGAACTTTGGTCCCAAAAGAAAATCGTGGGTATGTTCATCATCATGGATTCTATATGCGCGGTACTCTGGTAATCTACAATGACAAGCCTTGATTTTAGCATGAGGACTTTCGCCGATCTACTTTCAGTATCAATGTACCTCAATTCGCTTATTTGGTTTTTCAATAGATATTGAACGTCATAGACAAGCCACTTTCTGCTCATTAGTGCGGGATATCCTCGAAAAACAATCCTATTTTTGCTGTAATTGTTTAGAGATTCGAAAAATGTTTTAACGAAATTGAGATACCTCATTGCGCTTTCCGCAGTTGTACCATAGGCGGCATTCAATTCCTCACGTTTGGCAATTGCCGGAGCATTTACGTAAAGAATATCAATTGTTTTTTTATACTTGTCCTTGAGAACCCATTCAAATAAAGAAGCTCCTCTAACTAAATTCGGGAATGTTTTGTCATACCATCCTAAGGTAACATAACGATCACAAAGCTCAGCGATATACTTTTGATTGCAGCCTAAATACTGATGACCTAAATAATTATGCTCATTATAAATATGTTCAATGCCTCTTTTTTGAAGTACTGCTAAGGCGATGGATGCGCATGTATGACTGATCCAGACCTCACTGACTACAAATTTTAGATTTTTAAATCTAACAAAATATTTTTCGTAGTGAGAGACTACTTGATTAAAATCTTCGACTAATATTTTAGGGAGGCACTATTGCAATGAATAGAAGAAAAAGCTATCAAATTTATCAAACCCATCACCTATTTTTGATAGGAATCTTCTCTTCGTATCATTAGTACTTTCGTCGAAAACAAAATTAGTTTTAAGTGATATAGGGCGGATCAGCCCTTTGCTTCGAATGATAATTTCATTAAGATACTTCGCAGAAAATAAGCAAAGCAGAATTCCTACTTGTGGATCACGAAA
>CAZOPG010000428.1:0-1883 GCA_964581585.1 uncultured Planctomycetaceae bacterium
GATGGCCGTATTCATTCCCGCTTAATTGATGACCAGATCGTCAATCAAGTCCAAATTTCAGCACCAGATTATCGAGCAGCCTTTATTGATACCTCTGGAAAGGTTCAGCTTTCTTCACTGCAAATTCATGGCAAACAAACTTTTGAAACCTTCTCATTACGTGAAAAAGAAACCTTGAGCGCTGAAAACAAACGCAATCTTAAAAATGTGTATTCTTTCAGCAAAGATTACGCCAAAAATCCCAACAGCTGGTTAGTTCTTTTTGGCACCTATGGCACCGGAAAAACCCACCTTGCGGCCGCTATTGCGAATGAACGGCTCAATATGGGTGAATCTCCCATGTTCATCATGGTACCCGATCTCTTAGATCACCTCAGAGCAACATTTAATCCCGCAAGCAATATCAGTTATGATAAACTCTTTGACCAGATCCGAACCGTGCCCTTGTTGGTTTTAGATGATCTGGGCACTCAAAGCGCAACCCCTTGGGCCAGAGAAAAACTATATCAGATCTTCAATTACCGCTACAACGCAGAACTCCCAACTGTGATCACAACCGCACAATCACTTAATGACATTGATCCAAGAATTCGTTCCCGAATGTTAGATTCAAGGATTTGTGATATATTTGAAATCTCAGCGCCCCCCTTTCGGGTGATCCCTTCTAAGCAGAAATCTAAAAGGAAATAACAACGTTTCTTATGGCATATTCAACCATCATCTTTGATCTGGATGACACTCTCTATCCCCCCACCGCTCATGTCTGGGACTTAATTAGCGATCGAATCCATACCTATATGATTGAGCAGGTTGGAATCAGCCCAAAAGAGGTCTCTGAAGTTAGAAATCACTACTACAAAACCTATGGAACCACCCTGCGGGGCTTAGTCATTCACCATGATATAGAACCGAGAGCATATCTCGATTTTGTCCATGACTTTCCAATGGTTGATCAATTGAAACCAGATCAAAATCTAACGGATATGTTAAACGCGCTTCCCTATGAAAAAGTTATTTTTACCAATTCAGATCTCAAACATACTAACCGGATTTTGAATATCTTGGGAATTCGGAATCAATTTGAAAAAATCGTGGGAATCATGGATGTATTTCCGTATTGTAAACCGATGAAAGAAGCCTTCGATATCGCCTTTGATAAATTCGGAAAGAAACCACAAGAATGCATTTTTGTCGATGACTCCATTCAGAATTTGGATCAGGGCAATGCCATTGGGCTCTTTACGATTCTCCCAAACGCAGAGCATACCATTCACTCAAAGCCACATGCTACCATCCGAAACTTAACAGACTTACCGCTGGTTCTTCCTTCGGAATGAGCACACAGAATTTCTCAATTCCGTCATTCGTTCTGCTGTTGGGATTGCTTTTAACTGCCGGCATTATACTGCTGCGAACTGCAAGAAAAAGACAGCTTCAGAACCAGGACCATTGGGCAGCCTGGCTTGAACGGTTAAAGTTTCATTCGAATAACAACTCTAAAACAGAACAGTCTTCTGAAGATTTAAAAAACCACATCAAAAATTTAACTCAAGAATCGAATGCTTTGTTAAACCAATTAGGGCACGATCAATCAGAAAAAGAACATTAAAGATTTCCAACCCAGCTCAGAAACTTGACTGAATCTTTTTACTTCGCTCTAACAAACTGTGAGTATAATAAGAAATCAAAACAAAGAATTCAGTTTTCTTTGTTCGCTTTTCGAAATTCAAGGAGTTCCCAATGTCTAAAACAATCAAATGGATCATCGCAGTAGCCACAGTTCTTATCTTATTGGGTGGCGCCTTTGCCGGCGGCATTTTGGTAGGCTGGGTACTCCCTGATTCCAGCGCTAATTCTGGCGTTCAAAACTCACAACAAACAAT
>CAZOPG010000429.1:0-1871 GCA_964581585.1 uncultured Planctomycetaceae bacterium
CGATCTGCTTGGGCAGCTATCTGCGCGCAGACAAACAAAGGTCCTGAATGTCGGCGCGGTTCTCGGTCGTGAACTGCTCACAGTGCCAGGCACGCGAAGACATTTGCAGGCAGCCGATCTGTTGAAGGGCCTTGCAGATGACGTCGCAGGCAATGGGCTTCTGCTTATGGACAACATCGAACTTCTGTTCGACAGGACGCTGCATATCAGCCCGTTAGACTTACTCAGGCGACATGCCCAAGCGCGTCGTATCGTTTCTGTGTGGCCAGGAGACCTCCGGGAGAACCGGCTTTCCTATGCAGCGACAGGACATCCAGAACATCAGGACTACGGCATCGACGGCCTGGTCCCATTCGAAATTAATTGAAAGGGGAACACGAGATGTCGATGCGCTATGGCGATCTCATTCAGTTCGAGCCGATTGAATCGGTCATTCAACTTCTGGACGCCAATCGTCCAGACGAGGCCAGGAAGCTGGTTTCGACCTACGTCATTTCCGATGACATGGCCGAGCGGATCGCCAGGTCGATAATCCCCCAGCTCTCGTTCAACGAGTCCGTGGACCACAAGGGTGTATTGGTTGTTGGCAATTACGGAACTGGAAAGTCGCATCTGATGTCGGTGCTTTCACTGGTGGCTGAGGACGCGGCCTATGTTCCTATGATCCAACATCCCAAAGTGGCTGATGCTGCCGCAGCAATTGCCGGGAAGTTCAAGGTTCACCGGATCGAGATATCCAGCCAGATGTCTCTGCGGGACATCATTACGCAACAGCTCGAAGTGTTCCTCGAAAAGCACGGTGTCAGCTTTTCCTTCCCTCCGGCTGACAAAGTCATCAACAACAAGGCTGCCTTCGAGGAGATGATGGCGGCCTTTGCCGAGGTCCACCCGAATCATGGTGTCCTGCTCGTCGTCGACGAGTTCCTCGAATTCCTGCGATCGCGCAAAGATCACGATCTGGTTCTCGACCTGTCGTTCCTGCGAGAGATTGGCGAGGTCACCAAGCACCTTCGATTCCGCTTCGTTGCTGGTGTTCAGGAAGCGATCTTTGACAGCAGTCGCTTCCAGCATGTCGCTGATAGCCTGCGCCGTGTGAAGGATCGCTTTACGCAAGTCCTGCTCGCCCGCCAAGACGTAAGCTTCGTGGTCGCCGAGCGCCTGCTGAAAAAGACGTCCGATCAGCAGGACAAGATTCGCACCTACCTGACGCCATTTTCAAAATTTTATGGCTCGATGAATGAGCGCATGGACGAGTACGTTCGGTTGTTCCCGGTGCACCCTGACTACATCGGAACTTTCGAGCGCCTCGTTTTCACAGAAAAACGCGGTGCGCTGGTCACACTTAGGGATCAGATTCAGGCGATCCTCGAAGACGAAGTCCCAAACAATCGCCCGGGGCTGATCAGTTACGACAAGTTTTGGGAGACGGTAACTTCAAACTCGGTGCTTCGCGCTGACCCAAACATTGGGCCGGTTCTGAAAGTCTCCGAGGTACTGTCGGAGCGCGTGGAGAAGGCTTTCACTCGCCCCGCGTACAAGTTGATGGCGCTTCGAATCATTGATGGTCTATCCGTTCATCGACTGACGACAGGTGGCGATATCTATGTGCCTGTTGGCCCGACAGCCGAGGAGCTGCGCGACACGCTGTGCTTGTTCCAACCAGGCATTGAAGACCTGGGTGGGGATCCATCTGATGATTTGCTGACCGCTGTGCAAACCACACTGCGGGAGACCTTGAAAACCGTCAACGGCCAGTTCATTTCCAAGGCGCCCGACACGGAGCAGTTCTACCTCGATTTGAAAAAGGACGTCGACTACGATGCCCAGATCGAGAAGCGCGCCGAAGCTCTGTCCGACGATTCACTCGACCG
>CAZOPG010000430.1:0-1855 GCA_964581585.1 uncultured Planctomycetaceae bacterium
ACATCTGAAAACAATTATTTCCCAGATACGTGACGACATCGAGCAGTCAAGTTCATTGTCGGAGGCGATGGGCCGGCACCCAAAAATTTTCTCCAGGGTCTACACCGCAATTATAGAAGCAGCAGAACAAACGGGGGCACTTTCAGAAACGCTTTCGGTATTGAGCAGCCAGCTGAAAAGTCAGGCGTCGGTCAATTCTCGGATCAAATCAGCGCTTGTTTATCCGATATTCTTATTGTCTGTAAGTGCACTGGTCGTTGGTGTTCTGATGACTTTTGTAATACCAAAATTTATAGAGCTTTTTGTAAATGCCAACCAGAAATTGCCCCTGCTGACAAAGATTCTCATAAGTGTTACTGAAGCAATGAAAGGCTCGTGGTGGATCGTTGTTCTGGTTATCGTCGCCTTGGTTTGCGCAGTTACAACAGCCTTGAAGAACAGGCGATTTAAGATGATTTTTGATACGCTGCTTCTTAATCTGCCTATAGCCGGGGCTCTTAACAGAAAACTACAACTTGGGCGCTTTTCGAGAACGCTGGGTTCACTTCTAAAGGGCGGAGTGAGAATTCTTACGGCCCTGCAGACCACAAAGGGTACTACTAACAATACCGCTTTTTCCGATGACATCGCCGGCCTTGAACAAAAGGTATTGAAAGGCTCGACCATTGCAGAGGCAATGGCTTCGCAGAAATACTTCTCCGAGATCGCCTCGAACATGGTTGCTGTCGGAGAAGAGACGGGTACTCTTGACGAAATGCTGCTTGAGTTGGCAGAGATGTATGATAATGAAAGCGAATCGGCGATAAGCTCGATGACAACTCTGCTGGGGCCGCTGATGATAGTAGTGCTGGGCCTGATTATAGGTTTTGTCGTCCTTGCGATATTAATGCCGATTTTTGAAACAAGCACAATGGTTAGTTAAAGGAGTCAAGTAACAATGAAAAGAAAAGAGACAGCAAAAGGTTTCACGCTTATAGAGTTGCTTTTGGTCATTACCATCATAAGCGTTCTGGCGGCGGTTGTGGTGCCGAGATTTTTCGGCAGAAGTCAGGAAGCCCGCATCGTCGCGGCAAGACAAACCATAGTAGGAACGTTCGGTATAGCCCTGGATTTGTTCGAGCAGGACACAGGCCGATACCCAAGAGGCGACGAAGGTCTGCGAGCACTGGTAGAGGATCCGCAGATAACCAACTGGCGAGGCCCATACCTGAAAAGTGCCAGCGTCCCGCCGGACCCATGGGGAAATGAATACAAGTACAGCTATCCAAGCGAACTGACAAGCTCGGAATTCATGTACGACATCATCTCCGCCGGTTCCGACGGAGCATTCGGAAATAACTACGACATAACAAACCACGATGAACCACCAAACAACAACCAGAAATAGCACTGTATTTTCAAACGGCGTTACACTTTTTGAGCTTGTGGCGGTGTCTTCACAGGAATGACATATCGCCCAAGCTCTTTTATTAAATGATTCGTTGAAAAATTACCATACCCCTTTAATTTTCCTTAATTCACCCTGTCGGCTAATCAATCCACAGATTTTGTCAAAAAGTTGTCGGGTTTTTCTTGACAAAACAAAGGGATTTATATAGACTAATACTAGATACTGTTGTAATTATAAGTCTCTCAATATCACGGATGAATTGTAAGGGCCAAGGTGGGCAGAAACAGATCAAAAAAGAGAGGTAGCTCCCAAGAACGACAAAACAAGTCGCAAGGGAAGAAGTCCGCAAAAAAGATCTCTCATCCAGTTGCAATAATATTAGTGGCCATCATAGCAACTGTGGGAAGTATAGTTGGGATAATAATTAAAGGGTACGAAAAAAAAGATATCATTCCTCTTGGAAGG
>CAZOPG010000431.1:0-1852 GCA_964581585.1 uncultured Planctomycetaceae bacterium
GTGGGGTTTTGGCTTCTTACTCTTCTGTTTACAAAAACAAAGCTTTCTCCGCCTGAAAGAAACCCAAAAAACAAGCGAAAGAATTAGGAAATGTATTTAGCCAAGGCACAGAAGAGCAACCCGGCTAAACAAGCTTTCTTCCCAGCAACCTCCTTTCTTGTCCATAGACAAACTGAACTATGCGTTTTTCCATAACAAACGTTTTCTCCATAGCCATAGATAATTACACCACGGCCGATGTGTCTATAATAGCACGGGTGTCCCTCTAAATCAAGGAAAAAATTAAAAAAAACGCGGTTTTTTTTCAAAAAAATAGCCCATTACATAAAAATGCCGCGTCCTCAATTGGAACAAAACAGACTATTTATCGGACATATCTGTCTAAAACCTGTGATATCGCCACTCAATAGTGGGGATATATAAGCTGCAATATTTTCTTTTTCAACTAAAATCGATACCAAAAAAAATTTTTGTGTTTTTTTTAACAACTCCTGTGAAATCTTCCAAATCTACTTCTTTTACCTCAGCTATCTTTCTTGCTGTGTGTACCATCAGTGCGGGTTCATTGACCTTTTGTTTCCTCACAGGCTCCGGGGACATATACGGACAATCCGTCTCCAGCATCAACCTATCCAGCGGCACCATCTGCACAGCCTGCCTTGCCTGGTCAGCGTTTTTGAAGGTAATAACGCCAGTAAACGAGATATAGTAACCCTTTTCGATCGCAATTCTGGTCTGTTCCGAATTTCCGCCCCAACAATGCAACACAATATTTTTGATTTTTCCCGTGAATTCATCAAGTATTGTCATCGTTTCTTCAAATGCCTCTCGGCTATGAACAACTACCGGCATGTCCAATTCCGAGGCAATTTCCAATTCCGCTCGGAACAGCTCTTCCTGAGCCTGTTGTTTTGAGAAGTTATAGTGAAAATCCAGCCCGGTTTCGCCAATAGCGACAATCTTTTCATGTTTAGCAAGCTGCCTTAGTTGGACAATATCCACATCTGTTGTGTCTTTGGCATAATGAGGGTGGATTCCAACCGTCCCATAAAGGTTCTCTATGTTGTTCTCGATGAGCCGAACGACTTTTTCATTTTGCTTTGCATCGGTCCCAACGGTTACCCAACCTGTGACGCCGGCCTTTCTGCTGCGTTCCAAAACAGCCTCAATGTCGGCCTCAAGCGGCTCAAACGTCAAATGCGCGTGTGTGTCAATTAGTTCCACTGAAATACAAAATCCTAAATATACAAAAAAACAGTAAGCGGCCTACCACTGATGGCCCTTAATTTTAGGTGAATATTTTGAATTTGTCAATGGGTATCAATACTGGCTCTCCTGCTGAATCGCTTCGTAAACTTCTCTGCGGTGCACTGAAATATCCCTGGGGGCTACTATACCAAGACGTACCCTGTTGCCATTGATATTTACGACAAAGACTTCAACGTCATCGCCAATCATAATTGATTCATCCTTTTCCCTGCTAAGTACTAACATCAGTGACTCCTTCCTGCTCATACATTAAATTATTGTGGTTCGATTGCAGATAAAAAAACGATAGGCTTGCCGCAAAAGAATGACCAGTAAAAGAAAGGTAAAAGTTATACAACTAGGTAATATATTGAGTTCTGTTTGTTTGACTTTCGTACTGGGCTGATGTATAATATAGGTCAAGATTAGCTTGTTGTTTTAGATTACAAACACCGACTATGGGAAACAAAAAAAACATTGCAGCAAGGCTCTGGGCTCAATACCGAGGCGATATACCTTCGAGAACGCCTGTTATCTTAGGTATGGATCCCGACAGATATGAGAAAATCTGCATTTATTTGGCCAAGGACAGCTAAAAGCCCAT
>CAZOPG010000432.1:0-1852 GCA_964581585.1 uncultured Planctomycetaceae bacterium
TAAGATCGGGGATATCTACAGTCACCAAGCACCCCTTCCTTTCTTCGGGCGTGGTATCTATTGATTGAGCTATTGATTTATTTTTAGCCCCACCAAGTGCTTGAAAAGCAACCTCCTCCCCAAGTTCAAGTTTGTCACTCACTTTTGATACGATGACACGGGGATTCGTTGTTGTTTCTTCCGTTCTACCGTCTACCACTAAGATGGTGCCTTCAGTTAGTAAACCTTTATACTTCCGCCATTGTCCGGGGAATATGATGAGCTCAATCTCACCATGCAGGTCTTCCGCTGTGACGAACGCCATGGTTTGTTTGGTCTTGGTAGCGTGTGTGTGAACGCTGGTTACGATTCCAACAATTCGTACTGTTGTATCGATTTCCAATTCTTTCATCTCATCAGACTTATGAGAAGCGATCGCTTCCGCTTTGTGAGCGACTTTCACTAACGGATTTGCAGAAATATATAGACCCAGCAACTCTCGTTCCCAGGTCAAAGCTTCATCTTGGGCACCTTCCATATCAACTTCAGGCAGTGAAATTGTTGGTTTTCCCGTCGCAGGTTGGTTGGTAAAGAGTGAAAATTGATTGCTGGTTTGTTTTATTTTCTTCGCACGGCCAGCTTTCATAATATCCTCTAGAACAGCCAGCAAAGACCTTCGTGCTCCAAAGCTGTCGAATGCTCCACCTTTGATGAGATATTCTATTGCCCGTTTACCTACGTCCTTTACATTTACCCGGGTAATGAAATCAGAGATGTCCTCAAATGGGTTATCTCCACGAACTTCGACGATCTCCTTTACTGCATTGTCGCCAACGTTCTTGATCGCTCCCATACCAAAACGAATCGCTGGTAATCCATTTGATTCCTCGATCGAGAAGTCCCAGGTACTATTATTGACATCCGGTTGCAGGATCTCAATACCATGCCGGCGACAGTCGTCCATATATTTAACGATTTTGTCACTTTTGTGGCGAAACACTGAAAGGGTTGCGGCCATGAATTCCACTGGGTAATGGGTTTTTAGATATGCCGTTTGAACAGAGATCACCCCGTAAGCTGCGGCATGGGATTTGTTGAAGCCATACCGTGCAAAATTTTCCCAGTCAGTGAAGATAGCTTCGGCTACATCCTGTTTGATTTCCTTTTCAATACAACCCGCAATGAATTTCTTTCGATGGTACGCGATCTTGTCCAGTTTCTTCTTAGCGATTGCTTTACGAAGACCGTCAGATTCAGCCGCGGAATATCCAGCCAGCTCAATCGCAGCGAACATAATCTGTTCCTGGTAGCCAGGGATACCGTATGTTTCTTTAAAAATTGATTCCATTTTGGGGTGTCGGTAAGTTACAACCTCTTCACCATGCATCCTTTTGATGTAGCTGGGGATGAAGTCCATTGGCCCTGGGCGATATAGCGCCACCATTGCAATTGCATTTTCTAGGCGGTCAGGTTTCATCTCGCGAAGGTATCTTTTCATGCCAGCACTCTCCAACTGGAATACCGCAGTAGTGTCGGCATTTCCTAATAATTCGAATGTGACCGGATCATCTGTGGGGATTTTATCCAGTGTTAGATCAGTTCCATGGCGTTTGTTAATCATTGCGCATGCTAGGTTCATAACAGAAAGTGTTGAAAGCCCAAGGAAGTCAACTTTGAGTAAACCATTATGGTCCACCGCGAACATATCCTGTTGGACAACTTTCTTGATTGGCGCATCGTCACTATTTCCTGTTGGTCTGTGGAGCGCTACGTGATTGACCAGTGCGTCCGGAGTAACTACATAGCCGCAGGCGTGAGTTCCAAGACTTTTCAATGTACCTTCAACTCCGGAGGCGAGGTCCAATAATTCTTT
>CAZOPG010000433.1:0-1823 GCA_964581585.1 uncultured Planctomycetaceae bacterium
CCCTATTCTGGAGTTTGACGGCGAACAATTCTTCCCAATCGGATGGTATGCCGGTTGGACTAATATAGACCCAAACCAGGATGCTAATGAGACAGAATTAAATCAGAACGCCTTAGATTTTCTCACTGAAGTTGCCAATACAGGGGCAAACTTTGTAATGGGGGGTGGGTTGGACGCCAGCAGAACCCTTCATGTGAAAGCATTTCTCGAGGCCGGCCTGGTAACCGGCGTCAAGACCATGATGTATGCGGCGAGTGGATCCGTGCCCCCTCTGGTTACCTTCTGTCAGCCCTATGATTCATTGTTCGGCTGGTACACGGCCGATGAGCCGGAGGCGTTCAATACAACGCCGGCTTCTCTGCAGGCTAAATACGACGAAATAAAAACCTATGACACTGGCGATCATCCGGTGGTAGTTACCCATCACGGCCATTGGTACGGTGCAACTCCATATTTATGGCCGACCAGGCACGCTGATATTATGACGACTGATCGTTATCCGGTTTATGGTGCCGAGTTCAGCGGTTTATTCTGGGAGGTGGCTCAGAACGCCAAATACTATTCAAAAATTGCCCAACAGCAGAAGCTCGACGTTTACATGCCTGTTCCACAGGCATTCGGCGGAATAGGCGGATGGCGTCTGGCTACGTATGGTGAGTTACGATATTTATCTTTTGCACCGATTGTTTACGGAGCAAGAGGTGTGTGGTATTTTGCCTATGAAGGTGGCTGGGTCAGCGAAGGTGAATGGCTGACATTCCGCGATACGGTCGCCACGTCAGTTAGTAACGAAATCAAATCGCTTGCTCCGGCCATTATGTCGAATTCGACCGTTGTTACAGTAACCAGCGACCACGATACTGATACGACAGGTAACGTTATCGAAGATATGGGATACCTGTTCGCACAGGACGACGATTATGGTTATCTGATTGTTGTCAACAATACGCAAAGTACATATTCGCCCCAGCTTTATCTTGAGGGGTCTGGTCTGCTTGAAGCGGTGGGTTCAGGCAATGTGTCTGTGCCAGTAATGTTCGAGTCCAGAAATGTCTCGATGACAGAAACCTCGCCGGGCCACTGGAGGATTAGCGATTCATTCGGCCCGTTCGGTGTTCATGTGTATCGGCTTTACACGGTACCGGCAACCCAGCAGTGCGGTGATTTGGCTACAAAGTACCCCGAAAGGGATTTAGACGAAGACTGTTATGTGGATTTTTCGGATTTCGCGATATTGGCCGCAAACTGGCTCAAGTGTAGTGATCCTGCAGATGATAATTGTGAGTAGTATTGGAACATGATTACAAGCGGCTTCGGAGGCTGCTATTTTGAAGCGGAGTATGTGATGAAAAACTTGTCGGTAGTTTTGATGTTGCTATCAATCCTGTCAGTAACTGCCTTTGCGGTTGAATGGGAAGACTGGGAGGTAGTGGACAATATTTCCGGTAACCTCGATCAGGGAGCAATAGCTGTAAGACATGGTGAGGTAGCTATAGTTTATCAAAAAACGCCCGTCTCAGGCGGTGATGCCAAGCTTCTGTATTCCGAATATATTTATTCATCAAAATACGGCAAGACATTAACCATACAGGATGAGCCTGTGCCTTACGCGGTTGCTCCCTGGGGTACGAATATTTGCGGTGTTGGCCTGGATCTCTGGAATCAGGCATACATTGCGGTAATTCCTGAAATGGATGCTACTTTAGCCAGGACTCTTAAAAGACGAAACCCTGAAACCTATATCTATGATGATGCTCAGGCATTAGGCAGCAGTACAGCATACGCTAGCCTCGGCATTACGCATGAGTCTTTTGTGCTTGACT
>CAZOPG010000434.1:0-1822 GCA_964581585.1 uncultured Planctomycetaceae bacterium
CCTGTAACAACTGGCTCAGATGCATGTTGATTTGATTACTATTATGGACACGTTGCTTCTCTTGCTATACCTCCATATGCTTATCTTGAAAATGGAACTGTTACTGCAGCTCCTGATAGAGTAACAGGAAATGTAGGAAAATTTGGGTGGTGGAGAAAAGGACCAACTGGCGCCGACTTTGTTCATCAGGATGTTCTCACTAATTTCACTCAGCGTAGTGTGAATTATATTGAACAAAATAAAGAAGATAACCCCTTTTTCTTGTATTTTCCTTTGCCGGCTCCACACACACCAATTCTGCCATCAGAACAGTTTATAGGTAAAAGTGGTACAAATCTTTATGGTGACTTTTGTCTGCAGGTTGATGATGTTGTAAGGCAGATTGTGGATGCAGTTGAGCGTTCTGGAATTGCAGACAACACAATTATAGTATTTACTTCTGATAATGGCTGCTCACCAGAAGCCGACGTGAAAGATCTAGAAGCTATGGGGCATAACCCAAGTTATGTATATCGAGGATATAAGGCTGATATTTATGAAGGTGGACACCGTATACCTCTAATTATTCGATGGCCGGATACAATTGCTGCAGGTTCTTCAAGTGATGAAACGGTATGTCTTTCTGATATGCTTGCAACATGTGCAGATATAGTAGGGGAAAAACTTGCTGATAATGCAGGTGGAGATAGTGTAAGCAATCTGCCTGTATGGAAGGGAGAATCGCTTGACAAGTCTCTAAGAGAAGCAACTGTTCATCATTCCATTGATGGGTCATTCTCGATTCGTAAGGGAAACTGGAAACTTGAGATGTGTGCAGGATCTGGCGGATGGTCCTATCCTAAGCCAGGCGAAGAGTGTGAAGGTCTGCCGGATATCCAGCTCTATAATCTTGATTCTGATGTTGCAGAACAGAATAATGTTTATGATAAATATCCTGAGGTTGTTGAGGATCTAAAGACTCTGCTCACAAAATATGTTGTCGATGGTCGAAGCACTCCTGGTGAAAAACAGGCTAATGTTAATGGCATAAGTTGGGAACAACTTTGGTGGATACTATCCAACGAGCAAAGCTCGTTGGAATAGTAAATAGTTGATAGTAAATGGCAAATGGTTCACTTCCGCCTTCGCAGTTCCTACGGTATGACAAAGCCGTGGGTAGGAATGAAAAATTGAGAATTGAAAATGTAGGGGCGAGGCATGCCTAGCCCTAAAATTAAAATGGAAGAACAATGAAGAAACCAAATATACTTTTTGCATTTGCAGATGATTGGGGTCGTTACGCAAGTGTATATACCGAAGCAAACGGAGGAAGTCCGTTAAATAAATTTATTGATACACCTACAATAGATAAGATTGCCAATGAAGGGGCCATTTTTACTAATGCATTAGTGCCAGCACCAACTTGTACACCTTGCAGAAGTTCGGTTCTTTCTGGGCGATATTTCTGGCAGACTCGTCTTGGGGCAATTCTTACTGGTGCTGTTTGGGATGAGAATATACCAACATATCCAAAAATTTTAGAGGAATCAGGTTATCATACTGGAGCAACATATAAGACATGGGGTCCAGGGGTTCCTTTTGGTGTTCCTCCTTGCGGTTCAGCAGAACATCATTATAATAAAGCAGGCAGAACCTTTGGTAGATTTTCTCATCAGACCACACAAAATGTTAGGTCAGGAATGGAAGTTGAAGAGGCAAAACAACCTTTATATGAAGAGGTAAAAAGTAATTTTAATAATTTTTTAAATGATCGAAATGGGGATGAACCTTTCTGTTACTGGTGGGGGCCAACCAATACACATCGAACTTGGGAAAAAGGTTC
>CAZOPG010000435.1:0-1819 GCA_964581585.1 uncultured Planctomycetaceae bacterium
CTCCTTTATGCTGGTATCTAAAAATTTCTTAATTATCGCATTACCGAAAGAACCGGTGCCGCCGGTGATAAGAAGTGTTTTGTCTTTAAACATCATTCTTTTCTCCTGTTTCGCTCAATCAAATGATCATCTTTCGACGCTGTATTCCAAAAAATACTGTTCTTTTAGATGATTTTCAGCATTTCGTACTACATATGTAAACACACTTTTTTGACCATCTCACGTAACACCGGAATATGTTAATCGAAAGCGAACCCATGATCACATTAACAAAGTTCTCTCTCCAAATGGATAGGAAGAAAAGATCATCGTTCTTCATAATAGTGCCATAGAGTTAATAACCCCAAACGTATACCATCTTACTTTAATATTTCTGTCCCAAATAGCATTGGCACTTCACCCAATATATGCCGATACAATTCGATATATTTCTCAAGCACAGCACCCCATAAAAAACGTTGCTCGACATATTTCCGAAGGTTTTCCCCCATTGATTGCAACTGATCCGGCCTTCCAAGCATATCTTGCAACCCGGCTTGCAAACACGCAACCGAAGCGGGAACAAGTTGTCCCCCTTGTATCTCAGTCACAAAACCGATGCCACATTGATCAGAGGCCAATACAGGACAACCAACAATTCCGGCCTCCAGTACAACGATCGACATTGCTTCTTGCCTGGAAGGAATAACAAGCAACTCTGCTGCGTGTAAAAGTTGCGATTTTTCAGCACCGGTCAAAAAACCTACAAAATGGAATCTGTCTTCCATTTTATGCTTCACAGCTATTTCCTGTATAAGAGGAAGTAAGCCTTCATCATTACCAGCAAAGACTAAATGATAGTCGGGCAAATCGTTCTTTAAATTAGCAAAGGCGTTTGCCAATAAATCCGGACCTTTTATTACGTTCAAGCGCCCCATAAAAAGGATAAAGCGCCTACCAACTAATCCGAATTTCTTTCGAATAGCAGCGGTATCTTTTTCCAAATATAGCCCTATATCAATGCCGTTCGGGATGACCACCACTTTGCCGGAAGGAACACCGTATCGTTCAAATTGAGAGACCTCGTCATCTGTTATGGCGATACACCCATTCGCATTACGAATGATGCGTCTGCCAACGAACCAATTATAAAGCGTCTTAACTACTTTAGATCTGCCATAAATTGGGAGGGCACCGGCTGGGCAAACTACATAGGGCTTTTTGAGACGAGTTGCAGCAAAATATACAATGGCATTGATAATTGACCAGTGATTCATAAGATGCACCAAGTCACATTCTTCTACGATGCCTCGAATCTGTCTGAAGGTAAACCTGGGAACATAAAATCGCTTGATCAAGCAGGGTAAAGCAATGACACGCGCTCCCTTTAAATCACTTCTGCGTTCATCATTCAAACCCAAGTCCATAGTCAAGATGGTGCTTTCCATCCCTGCTTTGATCAGATAACGACTCATCTGAAAGGTTCTCTCTCCCGTCCCGCCACCCATCACAGGATCAAGACTTGCACAAACATTCAGAATTCTCACGGTGAATCACTTCCAGACCCTGGGCAGTAAGCCGTCCTGTACCATTCGACAAAACGAAATAAGCCCTCCTCAAAGGAAATGGGCTTTCCTAGCCCCGTAGAGAGAATCTTTCCGCAGTCATATATGAGAGAGGGATTGACGTTTGTTCTTCCAGCTATTCTCAAGAGGATGCTCAAAATACCGAGAGGGATGTTGATAATTGGAAACGGATACATTCTACAATCCAGCTGCTTCATGAGGTATCTTTCTACATCACGATAGTTATTAGAGGGATCCTCATCATCGGAAATGAT
>CAZOPG010000436.1:0-1809 GCA_964581585.1 uncultured Planctomycetaceae bacterium
CCGCACACAGAAGAGCAACGTATAAAAATTGAGGAGCTTTTTGGCATAAAAGCATATAATTCCTATGGACTGACAGAAATGAATGGTCCAGGTGTGGCTTTTGAGTGTGAAGAACAAAATGGTCTACACATCTGGGAAGATGCATATATGGTTGAAATTGTTAATCCTGACACTTTAGAACCTGTGGCTGATGGAGAAATAGGAGAACTTGTTCTGACAACTCTGGATAGGGAGGTTATACCACTTATAAGATATAGAACAAGGGATTTAACTCGTTTTTTGCCTGGTGATTGTGGTTGTGGAAGAACTCATAGGCGTTTGGATAGAATAACAGGCCGTTCTGATGATATGTTTATTATCAAAGGCTGCAATATTTTCCCAATGCAGATTGAAGGTGTATTAATGAAAACACCAGAGGTTGGAACTAACTATTTGATAGAATTAGTTACAGAGAATGATATTGATGAAATGCATGTTAAAGTAGAGCTTCAAGCACATTGCTTTTCTGATAGCTATAAGGATTTGGAAAACTTACAATATAGTTTGATTCATAAGATTAGAGATGAAGTGTTGGCAAAACCAAAGGTTGTTTTGTTGCCTCCTAACTCGTTGCCCCAACAAGAAGGCAAGGCGATAAGAGTTGTGGACCATAGAAGTTAATTGAAAAGTATGAATGCTGAATGCTAAATGATGAATTTTGGAAAGCCTCCGGCGGTATTTATTTAATTCGACGACCAACGGTCGACGCTACAGTACACTACAAGAGATTCGAATACTGAACTGTAGCGGCGAGTCATCTGCGGTCGTGTCGAAACGTAGCCTAGAGTGAGAAGACTGAATCGGATGTTACATTGTGTGCAGATAGTGTTAAGACGGGAATAATGTAGAGTCGGTTCTGCGAACCGAACAAATGTTTCCGCTCACCTGTCTGCGTGCTACGCACAGGCAGGCAGAGCGGACACTACATTAATGAGCTGCTAAAGTTTATGCACACCGTCCTTGTCAAGCCGTAGGTATTGCAAAGAGAAGTTGATTTAGAACAGAATTGATTTGGAAACAAAATGAAACTTTAATAGAACTTTAAGAAGAAGTAGGAATAGAATGTTTTTTAATATAAATATGTTATGTACAGCAAATGCAGTGTATGCATTTGTAGAATCCAGTATAGTTGGTAAAATAATTGTTATTGGTTTGGTTGTTGGATCTGTGGTTGTATGGACTTTCATGATAGGCAAAAGTGCAGAATTGAAAGATTGTACAAGACAAAACGAAAAGTTTTATCATGCATATAACAGACATGATAATCCATTGACGTTATATCAGCAGAATAATGTTTTTGATGGTTCTCCTGCGTATGCAATATATAAAAATTGTTGTATCGAATTTACTAAGATAATTGGGGTTAACGATGAGGATGTTGACCTTTTTATGGGGGTGGACCCTGAAAAAGATTTATCCATTTCTACAAAGCAGATGCGGTATGTTCAGAATAGTGCAGAAAGTGCTCTTGCTGATAGTATTTTAATTCTGGAGAAAAACATGAGTGTTTTGGCCTCAGCGTCAACAGTTGCACCTTTTCTAGGTTTGCTTGGTACTGTCTGGGGCGTTATGGAAGCATTTGCCGGAATGGCATCCACCGGTTCGGCTCTTTTGTCTGAAGTTGCACCAGGAATTTCATCTGCCCTGCTTACAACAATCGTCGGTTTGATTGTAGCTCTGCCATCATCAATTGGTTACAATCTGCTAGGTGACAGAATTCGCTCAGAAACTGTTGGTTTAGAGAATTTTGTTGTTAGGTTGGTTGATGGT
>CAZOPG010000437.1:0-1803 GCA_964581585.1 uncultured Planctomycetaceae bacterium
GGTGATTCTCTGCCTGGCAGTAATCATAGTAGCTCCATTTTTCGCTTTATACCAGTTTTTCAGGTTCTGCCAGCAATTTTGCTACGAAATCGAGGAATTGTGCCGCCTCTGCACCGTTAACTACTTTATGGTCCACCGAGAGCGTCATATTCATCATTTTTCGTACAAGAATTCCGCCGTCACTGGGAACGCATGTATCAGTGATTTTGCCAACTCCTAGAATGCTGCACTGGCCGGGCACAACGATGGGGATAAATGAATCTATGCTCATCGCACCGAGATTGCTCAACGTGATACAGCCGCCGGCGAGATCGTCGGGACTTAGCTTACTATCTCTGGCACGGTCTATCAGGCCTTTGCAGTATGTGGCGATTTCGATCAGGGTCTTTTTGCCGACGTCTTTAACTATCGGAGCGACCAGACCTTCAGGTGCAGCGATTGCCAGGCCTATACCGATGGAATCAGCCAGCTGGATATGATCGCCATCTATCTGCCCGCTCATTATTGGATAATGCTCAATGCCCAATGCGAGTGCACGAATAATAAAATCGTTGAATGATACTTTGACACCGCCATTTTTGTTTAGGCCGCCCCTGACTTTCACCATATCCGTAACGTCCACCTTGACATTGAGATAGAAACACGGAATCTCACGTTTTGACTGCAGCATTCGCTGTGCGATTATTTTGCCGAGTCTGCTTAGCGGAACCCGTTGCCCCAGCTTATTCTCAGATGTTGGTTGGGCAGCTTTTGTCCCGGCAGATCCGGCGGCAGCAACAATATCCTCTTCGAGGATTCTTCCGCCTGGGCCGGTAGGGGTAACTGCGGAAAGTTCAACGCCAAGTTCCCTGGCTTTGGCCTTTGCTCGTGGTGAGGCAAAAACCCTGCCTGTTTTTCCTGCAGCAGCCTTCGTCGGTTCGGCAGTAGCAGCGGCGGGGGGGGAGACAGGCGAATCGGTCTGCTTAACCGCCTCTTCGCTCTTTGGTGCTGCTCCGCTCGGTTCAGGCACCTGTTCATCTTTGGCGCCGAGTACCATCATCAGCGAATTGACCTCAAGCGTCTCGCCTTCTTTTGCCAAAATATGTTTAACAAAACCCTCTGCGGGTGACTCCATTTCCAAAGTCGCTTTGTCGGTTTCAACTTCAAATATAACGTCGCCTTTTTTGACTTCGTCGCCGATTTTGACAAGGCAACTGACAACGGTACCCTCTTCCATAGTTTGCCCAAGCTGAGGCAATTTTACTTCATTAGCCATTAATTAAGTCCTTAATATCTCTTTTTAATTTTTATTCCGACTTTTCGTGGGATACTATACTCTAAACACTATGTGCTGACAACTAATTTCTTCAGACCCCTATTTTTCCCTGGTTTCTTCGTGTTTTGAGTAACTATATTTGTGGTCTTGCCCCCGAAAATTGGTCCACACTTTGTGAGAGATTTCCTGTAACTGACCCGCACCCCTAAAACTGATCCATTCAAAATGCGAAAAAAATTATTATAATTCGATTTTGAAAGGATTAAAGACCATGAAGAAAAGCAGGTTCACCGAGCAGCAGATAGCTTACGCTTTGCGCCAAGCCGAATCGGGTATCGACGTCGAAGAGATCCAGACATAACAATTTCAATATATGGCTTTACAGAATCTGTTTTACTTTTATATCGCTTGGGACAAAACTTAGCGGATACGTTCCCATAAAATTGTATTCCAAGTGCATAAAAAAGGTAGCAACTTTTGTAAAATGACAATCTTTTATTGTGAGTTGCTGGGATTTAGATCAATATGTACCTTTACCGGTGCAGATA
>CAZOPG010000438.1:0-1791 GCA_964581585.1 uncultured Planctomycetaceae bacterium
CACATTATCCTTATCATAATGTGAGGTATATTTTCGCAGGGGTAACCCTTTCAACCATGCTCTTTGCTCGGCATATTCCACAGCGACATGTTCGGACCACAACATCGCCACCACGTCTTTTTGTTTTTCGAATTTACGAGCAACTCGCCCGATTTTGATTTTGAGTTTGACGATATCCTTATCGAAAACCATTCTCACTTTACCCCAACCCTGAGAGAGATGATCAAACTCCAGACCTTTGCGTCTTTCCAGCCACGCCGCAAGTGCAGGCGATTTGTCAAATATATAAAGGAGTCTTTCCATGACCTGGTTTATCATCATTGCCGCCTGGTCAAGAATCCGACTGTCCTGGCGAACTTGCACAATATCTGAGCGGGTAATTTCCAGCATCTGCTCCAGTATTGCGATTCGTCTGGCATTTTCACTGCTGTAAGATTCGCAAAGCAGTCCATCGCTGCAAACCATTTCTATATCAAAACGCATTCTCTGCCCTTCTGCAAGCAGGTGCCAGGGTTTCTCATCAACAGCGAGAAAATATTTTCTCACTGCGGTAAAATCATTTTCACTGAACGCCACCATGTTCATCCAAAACTGCTTGGTCTCTTTTTTCTCGCCGTAGGAGGCAATAACAGTTTCGCTTTGACTGACTAGTTCAACATCAGGCTCTTCACGTTGTATAAAGGACAGCACCTCAGCGGAGCTGCTCTCTTTAAGGTCTACACGGTTATAAGCCTCTGGGAATTGGTTGGTATAAGGTTTGCCTTCGGACCACAAGCGCTCACCTACTTCTTCGCTACCAAAACAGCCGCAGAAAAACACACAAAAGAGCAGTGTCAATGTAATTTTACAGGCAATTGCAGTTTTCAAGAGTAATCCTTTCAAATATATTTTTTTTTGGTAGACCAGTCCTCTGTTGCATTGTAACCACACAATCTCAGGATGTAAAGTTACAATTTCCCGATATAAACGTCTTTTTGCCTGCCAAATATGTACTTTTGGCCATTTTTTAACGTTTCCCAGGTAAAATGCGCAAACTTTAACGAATATGACAAATGCAAATCAAGAGCCTGTAATCTCAAAAGAGCAGTTGTTCGCACAGCCGATTGCGCTTGAATTTATTTTCAAAAGTGTTAGAATCCACACTTCTTAGTGGGGATACAATTTTAAGTTGTGAGTTTGGATGATGTTGATAAAAGTTTTGAAAGGCAAGATTCATCGTGCCACGGTAACGGATGCTCACCTGGAATATCCGGGTAGTATAGGAATAGACAGTAAATTGCTCGCCGCTGCTGGCATCATTCCTTACGAAGCAGTTCAGGTTCTTGATGTTACTAATGGCAGCAGGTTAGAGACATACGCGGTTCCGGAAGAGGCCGGCTCAGGGAAAATTATTATCCTCGGCGCAGCGGCGCATCTGGTTAAGAAGGATGATATAATAATCATAATGAGCTTCGGATACCTTGCCGCCAAAGATGTTAAGGTAGTTAAACCGAAAATTGTTGTCGCAAACGAAAAGAACGGAATCAAAGAGATTTTGTAATTGTATCCAGAACTATTTAAAATTCCATTTACTGAACTCAGTGTAAAAAGCTATGGCCTGATGATGGTCGTTGGCTTTTTGGCTGCGATGTATTTGATTCGCCGCCTCTCCCGCCAAATGGGACATGACGCTGAGCACATCACAACCGCAGCGCTGTATTCACTGATTTGCGGAGTAATCGGCTCGCGGATTTTTTATGTTATTCATTACTGGCAACAGTTTCGCGGACGTGGACTGTTAGACATTTTTGC
>CAZOPG010000439.1:0-1788 GCA_964581585.1 uncultured Planctomycetaceae bacterium
GATAAGTACAGGAAGTTTGCAAGGTTTTCACGCCCTCAACCTCAACCACACACATCCGGCAACCTCCGTGAGGTGTCAGATGTTCAAACTCGCATAAATGCGGGATATCAATCCCATCATTCCGCGCCGCCAGCATGATTGTTGTTCCAGATTCTGTTTCAACATTTTTACCATCAATCATCAAATGAATCATCATATTCCTACTTTCTATACCAGCTCTGGTTGTGCGACATTTGCTACAGAACACGTCCCGGCAATACAGATACCATCTTCAATGTGAGCAATTATTTCATCTTTGAAGTAATTAATTCCCCCCGTCAATGGAATCCCAACAGCATTCCCCAACCCACAATTTGCACCTTCCCGAAGTTGATTGGCAAACATTTCCAGGGTTTCTAAGTCGCCGGGCCTACCCTGCCCCGTAGAAATGCGATTCAAGATCTCAAACCCCTTCTTGGCCCCAATCCGACAGGGAGCACAACGGCCGCAGCTTTCTTTTTTGAAAAAGTTGAAGACCACTTTGAGCAAATCAACGATACAGGTGTTTTGATCACAAATCAATAATGACCCGGAGCCAAGAAAGATTCCGGCTTCCTGGTAGGCTTCATAAGCTAGTGGAATATCCTGCAAGCTTACCGGAACAATAGATCCACTGGAACCGCCGGTTAAGGCCAATTTAAATTCAGACCCTTCCATCATACCCCCAGCAAATTCATTAATGATTTGCCGCATCGTTGTTCCCATCGGAACTTCGATATATCCTTTGTGATTGACAGTTCCTAACATCGTAAAGACTTTGGTTCCTTTGCTTTCAGATGTTCCGATGGTCTGATACCAATCAGCTCCATTCAACAGTATCGCTGGGATATTGGCGAGGGTTTCGACATTATTGATCAAAGTGGGCATTCCCCACAATCCAGATGTTGTTGGATAAGGAGGGCGGCGACGTGGTTCTGCTCTTTTGCCCTCGATGGATTCAATCAAAGCTGTTTCTTCTCCACATACATATCCACCTGCGCCACTATGAACCTGTAAATCAAACTGGAATTCTTGACCCAGAATTCGATTTCCTAGAAAGCTTTTTTCATAAGCCTGACGAATAGCCAGACGCATTCTTTCCTGACTTTTTTTGTATTCACCGCGGATGTAAATGATACCTTTTGTTGCGCCTACAGCATAAGCGGCAATCGCCATGGCTTCAATGAGACTATGGGGATCATTTTCTAAAACGAGGCGGTCTTTAAAAGCACCTGGCTCACTTTCGTCAGCGTTACAAATAATATACTTTTGTTTGCCGGTTGCTTTTCTCACAAAATCCCACTTTAACCCGGTTGGAAACCCGGCTCCTCCCCTGCCTCGTAATCCAGAATGTTTAATTTCTTCAATAACTTCTACCGGTGTCATTTCTGAAATTACTTTTACTAATCCTTGATACCCTTCCATGGAGAGGAAGTCTTCAATATTATCCGGATTTATGGTTCCTACTCTTCGAAGTACAACCCGCTCTTCCTTCAGTTGAACTGTCATCGCAACACCACCTTCTATCAAATTCTCATAGTTCAGTTATATTTCTTAAAAATTTCAGGCAACAACTCTTTCGTAACTGGCCCATATATTTCATCATCAACAATAACAACCGGACCTCTGGCACATTGTCCCAAACAGCTTGTCTTTAATAAAGTCCATCGGCCGTCTTCACTCGTTTCTCCCGACTTAATTCCCAGAAAATCTACAACTTGTTGTTCCAATTGTCGTCCACCCGAAACATGACAGGGTGCGCTTTCACAA
>CAZOPG010000440.1:0-1765 GCA_964581585.1 uncultured Planctomycetaceae bacterium
CTTTACATTATGTCAAGTTTATTTTACATTTTTTTGAGTATATTTGTTGACTTTCGGGTAGAAAAAACGCATTATAGCTAAAAAGCGATAAAATATGCGGGAGTTTTTTATGCCGAGAGGCGGAGCTCATTTTACATCACAGGAACTGGCGCAGGTTTTGAGCCATTACGATATAGGGATTATTCAGCGGATTAATCCGTTGGCGGCGGGTAATTTGCGAGCGCCGAAAAAAATTATCGTTTCCGACCTGGGCAAGTATCTGCTAAAACGGCGGGCATTGGGAAAAGATGACCGTTATCGCGTTTCTTTTTCTCACGATGTACATAAGTGGCTTGCGAAAAAGGGCTTTCCCGTCTCGGTGATAATGCAAACGCGTGACGAAAAAAATACTATCCTTGAACTGAACAAACATATCTATGAGCTTTTTGAATTTGTCTTCGGATCGCGGTATGACGGCTCAGTTGAATCTGTTATGGATGCCGGCCGAAAGCTTGGACAATTTCATAAGAATCTGTCCGATTTCGCGTATCGGCCGGGGTCGCTGCGAGGCAGTTTTCATGACTCAAGCTCGGTTCGCGGACATCTCAAGGCGATCTGTTCTGAAACATGTCCTAACAATTCGGATAAGAGCTTGAGAAGTATAACGAAGAAAATGATGACGTTGTATAATAAAGCCACCGTGAATGTCAATCAGCTTTGCTTCGATTCTTGGGACGAACAGATCGTTCATGGGGACTGGCATCCGGGTAATATGCTTTTTTCAGACCGCAAAGTTGTGGCCGTTCTTGATTTTGATTCGCTGAAGATCGCCCGGTCCGTTACCGATCTGGCCAATGGCATGCTGCAATTTTCGATTGTTGGCGGCAGACCTAATCCAGCCGACTGGCCTGAGTATCTTGATCAGGCAAAACTCGTCAGGTTCCTGGCGGGTTATTGCGAAGTGATCAAGCTCGAGCAGGATCAGTTGAACTGCCTTTTTGACCTTATGATTGAGACTATGATAGCTGAGGCGGTACTGCCGATAGCGGCGACGGGTTTTTTTGGCAATCTGTCAGGAGCCGATTTTTTGAAGATGATTCAGCGTAAGTGTGAATGGATAGACGGACATCGGGAAATTCTTGCCGAGGCAATTTATCATTCACTGGAGCAATAAAATGGCCAAGAGGCAGACAACAACCAAATCACTGATACTGAGTGCCGGTCGTGGGCTTTTTAGTGTTCATGGTTTTGATAATACGACTCTGGACGATATTATAAATGCCTGCGGAGTTACAAAGGGAGCGTTTTATTATTATTTTAAGAGCAAGGAGACGCTTTGCGAAAATGTCATAGATCAGGCGAGCCTGGAATATGAACAGTTGGCAGCCTCTGTTGATAAAAGCGATGAGCCGATAGAACAACTGCGACAATTGGTTAGTAAAATTATTGAGCTCAATATATCCGGGGAGTGGGTCAACTGTCATCTGTTTTTGCGGTTAAGTCTCGAATCACATGTAGATCATCCGGCGATACAAGGCAAACTGAATGATTTCTGGCTGTGGTGTACAAGCATGTATGGGGATTTGATAGAAAGCTGCCGTGCCGCCGGCCAGATTAGTGATACGCTATCAAAAGAAGTTCAGTGTCAAATGCTTTTGTCGTCAATTATGGGTGTAGTAGTGCTTGGGGTCGTTAATCGGGATATTGAGATTAATCCTGAAATGGCAGAAGTCCCAAAATTTAATCTGAAGCGCAACATTTTTATCCGCTCCATAACACCTCATGG
>CAZOPG010000441.1:0-1763 GCA_964581585.1 uncultured Planctomycetaceae bacterium
TTGAATTCTATGTTTTTTTACGCTCTCGACTGTAAAATTTAAATTCTTCATATCCACGGAGTCTTCTTTCTGTGGGATTTTGCCGAGGAGGGCGGTAACGAGCCCACCAATTGTTGAGACGCGTTCTTCCATCGCTTCTATATCAAAGGTATCTGCCCAGTCATGAATTGGCAGGTTGCCATTCAGTCTGTATTTGAAAGGGCTAATCTGTTCGATTTTTTGCTGTGATAATGTTTCTATAGGCCCGATGAGTTCTTCTGCGATATCCTCAAGACGTACTGAACCTGATAGGCCTCCATATTCATCGACAACGATGGCAGTGTCTGTGGCTGTTTTTTTGAAAAATTCAAGCAGTGATTCGATTGTTTTTTGTTCAGGGACAAAGCGTACGGACTTGGCAAGTTTTTTTATGGGTTGGTCTGGTCTGAGCAGTAGATCACGTAAGTGAATCAGCCCTGTGATATTGTCAAATTCATTTGTATATACCGCTATTTTTGCAAGGCGTTTTTTTAGCATTAGTTGACGGATTTTTTGGTTTGAGTCTTTGATGCTGCATAGTGTCATGTCTACTCTTGGTTTCATAACGTGACGAACTTTTAGAAAGCCAAGTTCGATTACTTCGGAAAGTAGTTTGTTTTCATCGCTGGTAATGAAGCCTTGCTTTCTGCTTGAATCTATGAGCAGTTTGAAATCGTCAGCTGTTATTGCAGAAGTTTTCTTAGGAGGTCCTATGAGGAGCCTGATGGTTGGATCGACAAAAAATAATCTAAAAAACTTTAGTACAGGTGACAATATTTTTATCAGAAAGAATAATGGCAGTGAGGTGGTGATGCTGATGGAGCGTGGGTTTGCAAAGGCAATGGATTTGGGGAGTATTTCGCCAAAAAGTACGACAGCAAGGAAAGTTATAAATATCATTATTGCAGCGGCGGTGACGCCTAATTGGTTACGTATATGGATAGTAATGATGCTGGAAACGGCATAGAATAAAATATTTACCATCATGTTGCCGAGCAACAAAGTTCCAAGGAGTTTATTTGGGTCCTTCGAAAGTTTAGCAGTTAATCGTTGAAGTTTGTGGTCAGATTTTTTTAGCGATTTGATCTGTTTTTTTGAAAGATTGAAAAATGCTGTTTCTGAGCCTGAGAAAAATGCAGAACACACCAATAGCAAAAGCATTAGGGTCAAATGACCAAGATTTTGGTAAAATGGTTCCACCTTTTATAAACTACCTTGTTGAAGTTTTGGCAGAATTATTTTAAATACAGTAGCTTTGCCGGGTTCAGATCTAAAAGAAATCGTACCATTATGCTGCTCTACAGCTTTTTTGCAGAATGCTAATCCTAATCCTGAACCGCCTGAAGTTTTTTCCGCATCTTCTTTTGTAGTAAAGAATGGCGAGAATATTTTATCTATATTAACATCGGTAATGCCTTTGCCAGTATCAGCTACTTCAATTAGGACTGAATCTCTATTATCAATGGCTTTTACGGTTAGAATGCCGCCATTGGTTAACATTGCGTCTCTGCTGTTAAGTATAAGATTCATTAAAACCTGCTGAATTGGGACAGGAACGGCTGAAATGGTCAAATCATCGGGAATTTCCATCTTTACAGTGATATTGTCTTTTGAAAAATCTCGACAGAGACAGCTAAAAATTTCATTAACGAGCTCTGTGAGGTTTATAAGCTGCTTTGTTTCGGTTTCGCCATTAGCGACAGCAAGTATGCTTTTCATGACTTTTGAGGCCCGCTGACAGTTTT
>CAZOPG010000442.1:0-1756 GCA_964581585.1 uncultured Planctomycetaceae bacterium
ACTCATCTTTCAGAACCCCGTCGCCAATAGAAAGCTATATACAATTCTCAAAACGCCCAGCCAACTCCTTCGCCGATTCGATTATATACTTATGTCCTTTAAGGTGAAAAAGTCGCGCAATGCTCACCAGCACAACAGCGTTATCATCGATATTATATTTGCATCTAAAATCCTTACGCCTCTGCTCCGAGATTGGCTCAAGATATTCATCTTCATTGATAGCCGAATACGCTGTGGCAAATAGTTCTTCTCTGCCGATCCCAGCCGCAAGAGCTTTTTCCGTCATTGCGTCCGCAACAGAAATAAACGCATCCGTTCGTTTCCCAGCTGATTTTTCAATTGCGATATAAATTTTATTGAGAATTTTATTTTGATAAGGATGGAACGCAAGCCCGTGAATAGTATGAACTATTTTAGGTCGATTCTTCAAATTATGCGCAGCAAATCGCCCCAGAATCCCCGCCTTTGCCGAATGCGTATGAACAATATCAGGCCCGATTTTTTCGAGATGCTTTTTGATCGCCCGAAAGGCAAGCGTATCATTTACCGGGCAAATAGGCCGCCGCATTTTATCGACAATAATTGTTTTATATTTCTGACCTTTTGTCTGTTCGAGCAGTTCACCTTCTGGCCCAATCGCTGGCCCAGTTATCAAAGTAACATCGTGCCCGCGCCCAGCCAATTGCTCACAGGTTATAAGCGTATTCTCCTGCGCCCCGCCGAGTATCAACCGAGTTATAATATGCACAATTTTCAATATTTTATCCCATCAGCAAGACCGATCGCGTAAAGATGTGCAGTGTCATTTAACCTTTCTACCGTACGTTCGTCCCATTCATTCAGCCTTAACACAGTAACACTTGCTGGCGAAATATCAAAGGATTTCCTTGTTTTCATATATAAATGCGGCCTCATTTCCAGCCACCACGAAATAATATTGAGTATTGTACCGCCGTGCGTAACCAAAAGTAGAAGGCAATCTTGTTCCTGAGTAAGCTTTTCAATACAAGAAGCCACTCTCTCATAAAATGTTATCCATGTTTCTGAATCTGGATATGGACGCCAGTCGGCCATTTGCCCATCTACACTTAACTCAATCTTTTTTGCTTCTTCTCTTGTTTTGCCCGCAGCGATTCCATTATTGAACTCTCTCAATTCAGGGAAGAGTTTTGGTGTAAGGTTGAGTTTTCCACCAATTATTTCTGCTGTCTGTAATGCTCGTTTAAGATCGCTGCTATAAAGGTAGCAGGGTGTTTTGCCGATGTCCTTTTTCAATCTTGACGCTAAGTATGCCGCTTGCTGGCGACCTTGTTCGGTTAGATCGTCATCTGTCCACCCACCTGTTAAACCGTTAACGTGATGCTTTGACTGTCCGTGCCGAATTAAAATAATAGATTTCATCCCAAGCCTTCTATATTCTATCTTCTACATTCTACCTTCTGTCTTTCTAATATTTTATCCACATAAGGCACAGGCCTTCTGCCGGTGCGATTGGCCCAGCCGCGTTACGATCTTTGGCCGCCAGAATTTCATCCATTTTTTTCACTTCCCACCTTCCTCTTCCAATTTCTACCAGCGTCCCTACGATATTACGAACCATATTATACAAAAAGCCATCCGCGGCAACATCGAAATATATCCAGTCGCCCTCACCTGTCACGTTATATTGCATAATGGTCCGCACCGAGCTTTGCCGATTGTCCGCGGCGCATGCAAACGATTTGAAATCCATTTTGCCGAAAAGTTTTTCGCCTGC
>CAZOPG010000443.1:0-1754 GCA_964581585.1 uncultured Planctomycetaceae bacterium
CCTCTTGTGTTACATCTTCGGCAACTATTATCTGTTCTTCAGTCGTCACCGCCTGACCGTTAAGCCCTTGAACGAAGCCTTTTCGTGTCTTCATTATCCGGCTGTCAGGGTCGGTGACATTAGCTTTGGCATCTTTGTTTCCAGCTTCTTCAGGCAACTTCGGCTTACGGCCGCGAGGCTTTTTGCCGGTCTTTTGCTTCTTTTTGGGGGTTTTGGGGGTTATCGCCTGCAATACCGTCAAGAGCAAGATTTGCGATTGTCGGGCCTTTGTCAGTCATAGTCACCCACGTTATATGGTCATACGGCTTCACTCCCATATTCATGGGTTGAACACTGCCGCCTGTTGTTGCTAGTACATAATAATCCTGTCCAGCTCGTGTGATTTTAGAATAGCGGTGCCAGTGGCCGGCAAAGACGGTATAAGATCTGCCTTTGAGCATTTGCTCCATTATGGTCCAGCTTTCGGTTTCATTTGACCACAGATCAGGTCTGTGTACAAAGAGGAATGTCCATCGGACAGAAGGATTTTTTTCAAGGATATTTTGGAAATAGCTGAGCTGTTCCTGGCTCAAATTGGCGGTGCCTGTGGGAGGGTCTTCACTGTCCAGGCAGAGAAACAGTACATCGCGGTAGATGAAGTGATAATATGGTTCGCCGAGACGCTCTTTCCATAGTTTGAGCATTGTTTGGCTACCGGTGTCGTGGTTGCCAGGCACATAAAAGAACGGCATTTGTAATTTCTGGACGATGGAGTCGAATTCGTTCCACATTTTATTCAACGAATTAGGGTCTGTATTTGTACTTGCCCCTTCGATAAGGTCTCCTACAGACATTACAAATTCTGGTTGAAGAAGATTCAGCTTGGTTATGGCACTTTTAAATATACCTGCTCTGTGTCCGCCTGTTCTGTCGGCAACGATGGCGAACTGGAAATTATCAGGGTTATTGTTAAACTTTGAATGTGTACATGGAATCGCCCCAGTAACCGCAGAGGTGCATAACAGCATCGATAATAAAACAACAGACAATAATCTTCTCATAATGTTTCCCTTATATTAAGATTTCTCATTTACAGGTTAAAAACATGATTTTCTCCGTACTACATTAGCCGGCCTTTACCGTTAAAAGATACCTGCCTGCACAGCGATTGGCGGACAGAAAATCCGCGACACTTTTGGTGTATCTACGGGCATAAGTGGCTACTGCCGTAACAACAAAGAAGAACAACCCAACAATCAACCAATCAATCCAGTGTAAATTCATAATAAATCTTTTTGAAAATTCAATTTCTATAACAACATTTTTCTATAGCCTCAAAATACGCATAAACATACTTCAAAGCAAAAGCTATGACCAAAAATATCGACATTATTAACGTGGCAGTTGCATTCATCATCAAAACAGCAGTTCTAGCGGGCAGATTTTCTGTAAGAACTCGAAAACGAAGCTTGAAACGACTTGCCAGAGTGGATATTAATAGCAGAGACAAAGAAATCATCTTCCTTTAAGATAAGATTGAGTAGTTCAAAATCCAGTTTTTTCACTGGTCCGATGGTCGTTTGACAAGTACAAGGGTTACCTATTCGCTTCGGCGATAATAGGGCAGCTTGTCCAACCAGCTAAAACAAAAACCATAGTTCCATCCAAGCTCCTCGACTGGGTAACTGTTAATCTTATTCAGTTGTGAATTGATGCCTACTACTACAGCGCAATATAGGCTCAAGAAAGTGAACCCATATATCCGATAACTCTTT
>CAZOPG010000444.1:0-1742 GCA_964581585.1 uncultured Planctomycetaceae bacterium
CAATGCTTGGTCAGCAACAAGTTTACGCAACTGAGCATTTTCTTTTTGAACAGCCTTTAATTGCTTGATCATATCAGGGCTCATACCACCATACTTCTGACGCCAACGATAATAGGTTTGCTGACTAATCTCAATCTCTTTACAAACCTCTGGAACATTCTTCCCTTGCCCGATCAGCACATCTGCCTGCCATAACTTTGCCACGATTTGTGGCCCGCTAAAATGCTTTTTCATGAGTACAATCTCCTAAATTTAGAGTTAATAATATACTAAATTTGTCGATTATACTCTCACTTTAACTGGTACAGTTTTTGGGGAGCAGACCAATACGGCACTGTTCAATAATATCTTTATTCTCCGAACCTAAAATATTATTGACTTTATTGACGGTATTATAAGTTGTGCCTGCCTTAATTCCTATAACAGCCAATATATCGTCTCTTCCAAATCGTTCTAATGCTGCTTTTCTCAAAAAGAGAATTTTTACCGTGTTTCGCCTCATCTTTACTTAACCAATAATTGACAAAACTTTTACCAATTTCAATTTTTTGAAACAAATTAATTAATTGAGTAACTAAACGTTTTTCGCCAATCCAGGCCAAGCAGTCTGCTTTTGAGTCGAATTCCCGATACTTAACCTCATAAGGAAGATTAAGCTCTTCGGCAATTTCCATATTTTCGTAACCCCACACAAGCGTGCCATTTTTTTTCCATATAATAACGGGATCAATAAGACACCCATCCGAGATGATTTTTTGCCGCACCGCTTCCCTTTCTTCTGTTGTATAAGGATTTGCTTGTTTAAAATCCTCATCAACGAATAATTCCACATTGACATCACAGCCGTTACTACTGCTACTACCCCTGCCACTCATCGAGAGCTTCAGTCAAATATACCGGCTCAACAAAGACTGCTCGTTTGAGTTGTTTTTCTTTTTTCTCACAATGCTCTTTGAATTTACTGGCTATTGTTTTGTCTTTAAAAGACTTGCTCCCTTTGTCAATTTCTCCTGTAGGCAAAGTTACATGCCAAAAGACTCTCCACCTTCTGCCAACTTTTTCCCATCCAATAGATGCCATAGTTATACCTATATAAAAAGATAGTAATTCCAGGGCGATTATATCGCCTATTGAAAGTATAGGGAAATAACTTTCACTTTGCAAATCTATTTGATAGGGATGTTATTATTAACAATTACTGCTCTTATTTTTGAGCATAAGACTACTCAAAAATGATTGTAGGATTAAAAGTGATTGAATTATTTCACCGGAATTTTCACCGGAGTAAATATATCGAAAATGAGCAGTAATGCAAATTAAGTTGATAACTATTTGATATTAAGGGGTTTATAGTAATGCGAGCGAGAGGATTTGAACCTCCACATCCCTAAGGACACAAGGACCTAAACCTTGCGCGTCTGCCAATTCCGCCACGCTCGCAAAAATTTACTTCTTTACTATTGGGTCGATTTTTCCTGCTGGGAAATTTTTTCTATCCGTCTTTCCGCCACGCTCAACAAGCCCCTGCATTGCTTAATCAGAGCCATGCCATCCTCATACTGGGCAAGACTCTCAGCGAGAGGAATTTGGCCCTGCTCGATCTTCTCGACAATATCTGAGAGCTGAGTTATTGCCTGCTCAAAGGTTAATTGAGTCCTATCGCTCTTTTTGTCTTTGTCTGTCATTGCCATTACCACCTTTTACTTTTTTTTCACTTCCCTTTCAACCTTTTTTTCTTCTTT
>CAZOPG010000445.1:0-1732 GCA_964581585.1 uncultured Planctomycetaceae bacterium
TATTGGTGTTAAGTTTCCACAAGATGCATATGGTCAATTTGCCGGATATAAGACCGATCATGATCCACGCCGTAGAGCTACATCAATTGGTCCTTATACATCGAAACAGATGTGTCTGAGTTTGATTGAAGAGATTAAGCAACGCAATATTCCTGTTTTAGAGAAAAACACAGTTATTAAACTTCTGGTTGTTCGTGAAAACAAGAAGAAAAGAATTGTTGGAGCAGTTTCTGTTGATAACAGTGGAGACGTAAATGTGTTTTATGCTTCTAATGTTGTTTTTGCAACAGGTGGACCTGGTGGGTTGTATAAAACTAGTGTTTATCCAAAAGTACATACAGGTGCTATTGGAATTGCGTTGCAGGAAGGTGCTGCTGCGAGAAACTTAACAGAATCCCAATATGGCTTGGCTTCAACCAAATTTAGATGGAATGTATCAGGAACGTATATGCAGGTTGTACCTAGAGTCATTAGTACTGATGAAGACGGGCAATCTAATGTTTGTGAATTTATGAAAGATTACTACGATTCTTGTGGTGATATGCACTCAGCAGTTTTTATGAAAGGTTATCAATGGCCTTTTGATACGGCAAAGGCAATTGGTGGTTCTTCTCTAATTGATATTTTGGTATACATTGAAACTGTTATTAAGGGTCGCCGTGTCTTCTTGGATTATATGGAGAACTCTGAAGGTTTTGAACTGAAAAATCTCGCCGATGAGGCAAGGGAGTATCTGAAAAATTCAGGTGCATTGCAGGATAGTCCTATTGATAGGTTAATGCATATGAATCCTGGTGCTTATTCTTTGTATAAGGATCATGGAATTGATATATCAAAGGAATTTTTAGAGGTTGCTGTATGTGCTCAGCACAATAATGGTGGCCTTGCTGCTAATCATTGGTGGGAATCTGAAAATGTTGCACACTTTTTCCCTGTTGGAGAAGTTAATGGTAGTCATGGAATATGTCGTCCTGGTGGTTCGGCATTGAATGCCGGTCAGGTGGGCGCTTTCAGAGCTGCTGAATTTATTTCAGAGAAATATGCTGATGTATCTATTAATTCAGACAAATATTTTAAGAAGACAGAGCGGATTCTCAACAATACATTTGAGATGATTGACAAATCACAAGATCCTACAAATGCTTCATGGAGAGATGAAAGAAAAGTAATTCAGGAACAAATGAGTTCGTGTGGTGCACACATTAGAAGTCTTAATGAAGTGGAAAATGGTTTGAAGGATGCTTGGAGACACTATGCTAGGTTAACCACTAATGCTTCTTTCTGTACTAGACCATTGGATTATAAAGAGATTTTTAGAAATATATATCTGTGCTTTGCTCAGGTTGTTTATTTAGAAGCAATTTACTTTGCAATGTCTGAGGGTGTTGGTAGCAGAGGTTCTGCTATGGTTCTAGATAAAAAAGGCAAGAAGATTCATAAGCAACTTGACGATATATGGAAACTGATGCCAGAAAACAAAGCATTTAGAAACAAAGTTATGGTGTCAGAATTTGATGGGCAGACTCCTGTGAATAATTATTGGGAAAATTGCAGGAAATTACCGGAAAGTGATATGTGGTTTGAAAATGTCTGGTCAGATTTTAGAGAAGGAAAGATATATCAATAGTTGTTAATTGTTAATGAAAAACAAGAATTAAGAGTTAAGAAATTCGAAAATGAGTAAATTGTAGGGGCGACACGCATGTCGCCCGTACTATAAAATTATGGAATG
>CAZOPG010000446.1:0-1721 GCA_964581585.1 uncultured Planctomycetaceae bacterium
AATGACTGCGAAGAGAATTCAAGCTGGGCGGCTATTTCTAATAAGAACTGTTATTTCATCTCCTCGGACAAGGCAAAAGAAAAATCCATAGTCAGAACATTTTTGACAAGTCCGCAGCAGGACAAAAATGCTCTGTTGCTCAGAGAAATGATCATGACCTCCGCTACCTCTGCCGGACAAGGCCCCGCGGTGCTGCGAGTTTTTGATACTAGCGGGCAGGTCAACTGCGACCAGTTGGCCGGGAAATTGGCTATCGAGGTTCAGGATCGGAATCTGGCCGGTCTGCTTAAGAGTCCTCCTGTCGAAGATGAAAATAGTGACTCGCTGGAATTGGTTATCGCCGCCGGCACTGCCATCGGGCCGTTGACAAAGACAGACAAGGTTGACTTCAGGCCGGACTTTATGCCCTATCAGGGAAAAAGAGTCATTGCTGAGAAAACTCTGAGAATTCTGAGTATCTCAATATCAGCGATCCTGTTGGCATTGGGGCTGTATCTACAGTTGCAGATGGTTACGACAAACCGTTATCGAGGCAAGCTTCGAACAAAATTCAAGGATGAATATTCCATAGCAATGCCGGGCCAGAAATTTCCACGGTCAGAAGACCCTGTCAGTAAATTAAAACGTGAAAAAACCCGTATCGAAAAGGTCAAGGCTGGATTCCTCAGTGCTGGCGGAGATGATTCTGTCGGTGCAAAGCTGACGTTCCTGCTGGAGGCTCTTAACAATACGCCGGCAGAGGTTGATCTGGACATAGGGACTATAACGGTATCGACTAAAAGCATAAGCGTTATGGGCAGTACAAGCAGACGCGGGTATCTCAAATTGTTTGGCTCAATTGACAAACACCCCAAGCTGCAAAGGGGCCAGTCCAAATATGAATCCAAAAATAATCGTGATAATTTTAGAATGACTGTGGAGTTGAAACAGTAAAGGGCGATATAATGAAAGACCTAATTAGAAATCCGATTTTTTATTATATAATTATTCCTGTGCTGATCGCTGTTTGGCCCATATGGCTGGCGATGGGTGGCAATGCTTCGGCGAAAGAGAAGTTCAATAAGGAACGCCGGCAGTTTCAAGAGGCGGAACAAATAATTGATGAAATTCTCAAGCTTGATCCGCAGCGTCTGGACTATGCCAAGGCCAAGAAAAAATCAACTGAGTTTGACTATGCGATTGCCTTTGACCAGGCGACGAAACTGTGCCAGATACTACCAGACCATTATAAGCTGAGTTCCGGCCCGCTTGTTCGCAGTCGCGGCGGGCAGAGTTCTCAGGACGCAACAATGACGATTGAAAAAATTGGCATTGAAAAATTCGCGAGATTTCTTTCGCTGGTGCAGTTTCGCTGGCCGAGTCTGCAATCGACAAACTTGAGTCTGACAAAACAAAAAGATGCCAAAAATATCTGGAAGGCCGATACCAGATTTAAGTATTTTCAGCAATAAAAAAGGCCCCGCTGATTTAGCGGAGCCTCGTATTTTGGCAACGTATCTGATTTAGCAGGGTTTTACGTTAGTTGCTTCCAGACCCTTTTTCCCCTGTGCAGCTTCATACTCAACCTTTTGGCCGTCCTGAAGAGTTTTGAAACCTTCAGTCGCGATATTTGAGTTATGCACAAACAAATCATCGCCACCGCCATCGGGAGTAATAAAACCAAAACCTTTTCGATCGTTAAACCATTTTACTGTACCTGTATCCACTTGTTCAGCTCCTTA
>CAZOPG010000447.1:0-1719 GCA_964581585.1 uncultured Planctomycetaceae bacterium
CTTCTCCTCGAAAACCCATCGTAGAGATGTTCAGAAGGTCGGCCGTTGTTTTGAGCTTGCTGGTTGCGTGCGGCAGAAAGGCAAAGGCTAAATCGTCAGCATCCATACCGCAGCCGTTATCCGTAATCGAAATCAGCTTTCGTCCGCCGTCTTCTAGACGAATGGTAATTTTTGTTGCCCCGGCATCAATACTGTTTTCGAGGAGTTCCTTAGCTACGCTTGCAGGCCGTTCAATAACCTCGCCGGCAGCAATCATATTTACCATATTCTGATCAAGGACAACTATCCGGCCCATTATTATTCCATTCTTATTTTTTCAGCAAGCTTTTGCCTGTCATCTCTGAGGGTTTTTCCAGTTCCATCATATCAAGCAATGTCGGCATGACATCGGCTAATCTGCCATCTGATCGCAATTTTTTGTTTTTGTTCTGTTCGTCAAAAACAATCAGAGGCACATCGCCTATGGTATGGGCCGTGTGCGGCCCGCCGGTAGTGGGATGTACCATTCTTTCAAGATTTCCGTGGTCAGCAGTAATGATCGCTGCACCGCCTAACTGTTTTACCTTATCCAAGATTTTGCCAACACAGCTATCAACTACTTCAGCCGCCTTGACGGCCGCTTCGAGTATCCCTGTATGGCCAACCATATCGGGATTGGCAAAATTTACCACGATCACATCATATTTTTCGGAGTCTATATTTTCGACCACAACCTCGTAGACTTCGTAAGCACTCATTTCGGGTTTGAGGTCATAAGTACGCACCCTTGGCGATGGAACGATCTGTCTGTCTTCGCCAGGGAAAGGTTTTTCAGTGTAATCGTTGAAAAAAAATGTGACATGCGCATATTTCTCCGTCTCTGCACAACGGAACTGCTTCAGACCAAGTGAACTGAAATATTCGGCGGCGATGTTTTTCATTTTGGGCGGCTTTACAAAAACCGTCGCCGCTTTTATTGTCGCGTCGTATTCGGTCATGCACAGAAAATGAGTAGCCGGCTTAACCGTTCGCATAAAGCCGTCGAAATCTTCATCTACAAATGCACGCGTAATTTCTCGTGGTCTGTCGCCCCGGAAGTTAAAGAATACCACGCCATCACCATCTTCTATTTTGGCGAGCGGTCCACCATCTTCGTCAACAATGCAGACAGGCTCGACAAACTCGTCTGTAATATTATTCTCGTAACTCTTAGTCATGGCCTCTGCGACGGTTTCAGCCTTGTTGGCTTTGCCAAGCGACATGCATTCATAGGCTTTCTGTACACGTTCCCATCGACTGTCCCTGTCCATTGCATAAAATCGACCGGAAATGCTGGCGATTTTGCCAACGCCGATCTGGCCCATTTTGTTTTCGATATCAACAAGGTAACCTGCTCCGCTGTCTGGCGGAGAATCTCGGCCGTCAGTGAAAGCGTGGAGATAGACTTTGCTGATATTATTTTTTTTGGCAAATTCTAGCAGCCCATAAAGGTGTTCCAGGCGAGAATGCACGCCAATATCACTACAAAGCCCCATCAGGTGCAGCTTGGAATTGCTGCTTTTTAGGGAATCGGCCAGCTTTAAGAGCTCTTTGTTTTCAAAAAATGAGCCGTCCCGAATAGTTTTAGTTATGCGTACTGACTCCTGATTAACAATACGGCCGGCACCTATGTTCTGGTGGCCCACTTCGCTGTTGCCCATTGTCTCCGCCGGCAGACCGACATCTTCGCCGCTGGTGTGG
>CAZOPG010000448.1:0-1704 GCA_964581585.1 uncultured Planctomycetaceae bacterium
AAATAGCATCCTCACCAAATTGTCCAATTGACACTGCGACAATCCCTAGCAATAGTGCAGATAGAATAAATGCCCAGCCTTTTCGAATAATTTTCTGACGTTTCTGATAGTATGTGATCTGGGTGCCATATTCAATCACCTTCCGCCCCTGTACAAATAACAAAACACCAATAAGTATCAAAAACAGGATTACAACAATAACTGTTGTCCGTATATCAAGTCCTGTAAATGTTATCGATATATCCATTGCTTATTGCAAAAAATCCTAAACCAAATACTCTAAATTAATATTCATACGATTGATGCACGTTAGTTCCATCGCATCTTGTTCAACGACCAAAGGTTTCTTTCGATGTTATAATCATTGTGAAAATGGCCGTAAATTGTATTATAGCTGAATTCCTTTATGCTATGTTGCATCATTCAAATTGAAGAGGTGTTGAGATTATGAAACAACCAGTATTAGCCGAAAAAGCGCCAAAAGCCATTGGACCGTATTCTGCTGCTGTTAAAACTGACCAGTTTGTTTATTCTTCCGGTCAGCTGGGCATGAATCCCCAATCAGGGGATCTGGTCGCTGGTGGAATCCAGGCTCAAACCAGACAGTCTCTCAAAAACCTTGAACAAGTGTTGCTGGCTGCCGGTACAGATCTTTCTAAAGTTATAAAGACCACTGTTTTTCTTAAAGACATGTCTGAATTCTCTCTTATGAATGAAGTTTATGCAGAATTCTTTACCTCTGAATTCCCCGCAAGATCAGCTGTTCAAGTAGCCGCCCTCCCCAAAAATGCAGCTGTTGAAATCGAAGCAATTGCTTTACGATAAATAATAGTGACAGAAGTATCAGTTATCATTCCCTGCCACAACGAAGAAGCAACGATTCAAAAGTTGCTCTTTTCGTTATTTAATCAGACGCTTCCTTGTAATTCTTTTGAAATTATTATCGCTGATGGAATGTCAACTGACAACACAGTAGATACCATCACAGATTTCCAAGATCAACACCCTTCTGCTAATATCAAAGTAGTGAACAACGAAAAACAGAATATTCCCGCAGGACTAAATGCTGCTATTTTAGCAGCAGGAGGAATCTACATCATCCGCCTTGATGCTCACTCAATCCCTAACACAGATTACCTGGAGCGATGTCTAAAACACCTCAAAGATCAAACCGCAGAAAATGTCGGTGGCATCTGGAACATTCAGCCTTCTGATGAATCCCTGACTGCAAAAGCAATCGCATTGGCTGCCGCTCACCCTCTTGGAATGGGTGGCGCTAATTACCGGGATAAAAACACCAATGCAGATTACGTTGATACTGTTCCATTTGGCGCTTTCAATCGAGCGATCTTAGACCAGGTTGGGCTTTTTGATGAAACTCTCCTTAGCAATGAAGATTATGAACTCAACGCAAGAATTAGAAAATCCGGCGGTCGGATATACTTAGACCCCGCAATCCAATGTATCTATTTTGCTCGAAAAAACTTGAAGCAACTCTCCAAACAATATTGGCGCTATGGGTTCTGGAAATACAAAATGCTTAAACGCTACCCCAAAACCTTGCGTCTCCGACAAGCACTTCCACCTGTTTTTGTCTTATCTTTAATCCTCATGCTGTTGCTCATCCCCATAATGCCCATCTTCAGCTATGCTCTCGGCTTAGAAATTATCGTCTATATTTTCACATTATTACTTGGAACATTC
>CAZOPG010000449.1:0-1700 GCA_964581585.1 uncultured Planctomycetaceae bacterium
AGCAGTAGTGTTGTCTGAGACAATATGGCTGCTGGATTTGTGAGCAAAGGAGTTTACGAAAAATGGTTTAGCTTCCCTGATGGACCTGATGGCGTATTGATCCGACGTGAACAGAGATGGGATATTAGTATGACCAACAAGGCATGTTCCTGGCTTCAGGATGGTAACGCCAACTATTATCGCTATGGCCAGGACATAGTTTATATAACCAACGAGCCATTAGGGGTGTTGATCTTGCCGACAGACCCGCCTGAGTTCACTGATTTTATCCTGGAGATGGTGAATGCCAATTCGCTGCTTGAATATAAGCACGATGAAGAAACGGGCTTGCTTGTAGCGAAGACAGATGGAAGAGTCGCTTCGGTTGGGAAATTCGAGACAGTTTTTGAGTATAACACTTTGTCCCAGGAGGCATTTGAATATAATTGGCCAAGCGATATGAAGATTGTGGACGAACGCGACCAGATGCACAAACGCGGCTGGACGTATTTTCGTGTTAAAGGCCAAATTGGCGATACAAAGGTTAAAGGTATTGGGCGGATTCCTTTTGTATACAACAAAAACAAGGAACATCCAGCTTGGCTAAAAATCAATATCGGTGATAACCTTCAAATCATAGATGCCAGTTCCGGCGCATATTTGCTTGACTCGGCAGATAGGGTTACAGCTGCATTTGCTTCGGGCAGTTTTTTCAAAGGTCTGGGACGGCCATGGTTGGGTATAAGAGCCTATGATACCCTCAGACGAGATGCCGCTGAAAAGAGAATTAGATTTAAATACAATCGAAATAACGAAAAGGCATGGGTCTCGCTTCTTGAGGACCACGACTATTCACATACAAAAGTCAAATGTGATATCAATATGGAAAAAGATATTATCGAAACCATTACTTATTCAATAACAGGTGATCCTGAGCCGTTAATTGGAAAATTAGATTTTGAATATCTTGATGATGTAAGCGATTGCGGTGATGAGTTTGTTGAGCCAAAGAGGATCGAATGCAATCTTGCTGTTCAGGAACCAATGGGGGTTCTGTGGCTATTGCAATTGGCTCAGAGAAATATTAGTGAGCCGGTAAGATTGAGTGCATTAAGCATAAACCAAAATTATGAATAACGAAGGGAAGAGTAATTATGTCGCATGTAATACCACAGGATGTCAAAATAAAAACTGATAATAAAGCAAGTGATTCCAATCTGACCGCTCGGTTGCAAGAAGGTTATATGAACCTCAAATCGCAGATACACAACGTAATAGTAGGTCAGGATGAAGTGTTGGATTCACTGCTTTGCTGTATGCTTGCAGGCGGCCACTGCATAGTTATGGGTGTGCCGGGGCTTGCAAAAACTCTAATGGTTCACTCGGTAGCTGAGGCTCTGCGTTTAAAGTTCAACCGTATTCAATTCACCCCTGACCTGATGCCTTCTGATATAACAGGTACCGACATTATTCAGGAAGACCCTGATTCGCGACAAAGACGTTATGAGTTTGTACATGGGCCAATATTTGCGAACGTGGTATTGGCCGACGAGATTAATCGCACACCTCCAAAGACACAAGCAGCACTGTTGCAGGCGATGCAGGAAAGGGAGGTGACGATTTCCGGGCGGACGTATAAGCTCGATAAACCGTTTTTTGTTCTGGCGACACAGAACCCCATCGAGCAGGAAGGTACTTATCCGTTGCCGGAAGCTGCATTG
>CAZOPG010000450.1:0-1683 GCA_964581585.1 uncultured Planctomycetaceae bacterium
TAATCGATGATAGTCTCTCTTTTTTGCATTCTATCGATTTTTGATACAGTAACATGATAGGAGGAATATAAGAAATTTGAAGCGAGGGTGCAGAGCTGTTGTAGGGGTGATACTGGTCGCCGCCCGCAAGGGAAATTGGACAGGGGCAGACCCATCTGTTCCAACTAATTCATTTTTTTCGAGAATCACGATGAGCATAACGAGGTTTTCTTTCCAAAATTAAGTTAAAAGGTAAAGGATGAATGTTTATGACAGCTATGAGGGGAACTTTTGGTTGTATCCTGCGTGATGGGCGAATGAAGCCAGCAGATTTCCCCCTTTCTACAAAGAAGTCAATCATGTCAGTACCGTCTGTACTCTACTGCGGAATGTATTGCACCATAAGTGCCATGGATATATCGAAAAGATCAACGCTTGCACGACTGACGATTTCGAGGTCCATGGCTCGAAGAATTTGAGAAATTATTCTGACTGCCCATACTTGCTGAAGAATGACGGTTGTCTTGGATGACCAAAACAAATGGAGTTCAAGTTCCCGTTTTGCCAGCTTGAAAGCCATCTCAATATCCCATCGGCGAGCATAGAATGTAACAATTTCTTGGATACTAAGTTGTTCTGGGTCTAACCCATTGGTGATATATTCCCGCCACACTTTTCCATACCGAACGCGCACCAATCGTACAGTATATCGAGACTTATCTGCCCGGTAGGCACCTAGCCAGATGATTCCATCAAACGCATTTTCGTTCTCAGAATAGACATGACGAATTTCATAGCTGGTCTTTTTTCTCAATTTGGAAAGCTAATAATATCCCCCAGATGTAAGGTCATCGAACCATTCAAAGTCAAAATACCCCAAATCTGTCAGGATCATACTGTCTTTTTCGATGTGTTGCAGCATAGAGCGGGTACTGACCTTATAATTCTCATTGGGTTTCTCAATATGTTGAAGATGGATTCATTGTTGTGAACCAACATCAAATATTCCTGCTATCTTCCCCGGTAACAACCTCAAGTCACTATCTTTGACTTTCCTCAAAACAAGCAGCTTTCGTGTGATCTTATCCATTGTGCTTGTGTCGATGGCGACCACTGATTTTGCAAATGGTACCAGATCGTTCTTTACAAAAGGTTTGATTCTTTCCTGCAATAGATCACTGATTTGCCGGAACATGGTTTTGATGAATTGTGTTCCCCCTTGATCCAATCTCTTATAGATCGCCTGGTCTGTTACTGGACAGCGTGGATAATCCCACAAACCTTTCTGTGTCCGGATTCGCCAGATCGCTAATTGATTTCCTGCTCCACGTAACACACTGACTAATAATCATGCCCATAGACACATGGCTGGTAGAATACGCGGCTTCCCCTTCCTTGTTCAGATTGCGGTGATGGTTCCAATTCTTCAATCAGTTCGATGAGTTGTTGTTCGCGTTGGTTTATTCGCTGTTTTTGTGGCTTTTTTTTCTCTTTCATCATCTCATTATAGAGAATTTGCCGATTAAGTTGGAACAGATGGGGCAGACCATGTCCCTACAGGGGGGGTAATTAATTCAAGCCAAATTTAATGGCTTCCAGTAATTTATCAAGGTCATTCTCATCATTATAGGCTTGATAAGAAACCCGAATCACGTCGCAATCCATCTGTGCCAACGGGAAAACTGGTACGATAATTTTCCTGGC
>CAZOPG010000451.1:0-1678 GCA_964581585.1 uncultured Planctomycetaceae bacterium
AACACCGGTCGGACAAACCTTAAAGCAATAACCGCAGCCAATGCATTTGCTCTCAACATAAGATAGCATTGGTTTAGGGCTGATGCTTTCAGGATTGTGACACCACGCGCAATTTAAAGGGCAACCTTTAAAAAAAACCGTAGTCCGTATTCCAGGGCCATCATGTAACGAGAACCGTTGGATTTCCAGAATATTTCCGATAATTTCAGACCTAATACAACCCAAGTTCGTTTACCTGATCTATTAAGTTTTGATACATACGTTCGGCAAGATAGCAAAGCCAGACAGTAACTGCAATAACAACAATTGTGATGATAATCTTTGTAATCACTTCATATTTCGGATTTTTCCATACCAAAGGCAGGGCAAACGGGCCGGCAACAAACAACGCGGCTATAATAGCCAGGGTGGAATAATACCATTTCTTTTTCAGAGTTCCCCGGGCAGTTCCATCGAGAAACTCCCCGCAAAAACGGCATTTTATCGCTTCTTCCTGAATTTCCTCGGCACAAAATGGACACTTTTTCATAATCAGTACATTATTTCCCATTTGTTATATCCTGAGCCGAAGCTAGCGCGAAATTTGATCTTGTTTTTTTTCCTCATGATCACACTTCCGTCAGCCTGGCCTACGGGGTTGTCGATGTTTTGCCTGGAAAATCCTTCACGCCCGTATATACCGTTCTACCTCCCCCGCCGTGTGAGTAATCGTCCGCATAGAAAGTAATAGTTATTCGATGTGACATAAAGGCCTTACTACTGGTACATTCCGTAGCCTTGGTCGGCCACGGACTTTCGCCGTTAAGAAACGTTGGCGCATTACCGTAATGTTTGAAATTCGCATACCAGAAATAATGGTCGTATATCCACAACGGCGCTTCGCCGGTGTTAGGGTTTATAGCATCCCATCCGCCATAATTACCGCTGGCATTAGTTGAATAGCTATTCAGTCCTCCGTACACCTTGTTCAGAAGCGGACATATTGTAATCTCCCAATTGGGAAGATAGTCATGCATAGACTCCCACACCAGAGATTTCGCCATGCCGTACACTCTTTTATAATCCGGCGAACAACTCGAATGCGGTGCGAACTTGCCGTCATTGTTCATGGTGTACAGCATTTGAACCTTATAAAGCTGGCTAACATCGTTAAGACATATTAATCGTCTTGCCTGAAACCTGGCCATACGAAGCGCAGGCATCAGGATGCTAAGCAAAAGAGCAATGATCGCTATAACTACCAATAGCTCGACCAATGTGAAACCAACATATTTTGATAAATGATGTTTTCTCATATTGTCGGGTGTAACCCTTTCAGCAGACATTATACCAGATTGGGCATAAATTGTAAAACTCTACCAAAAAGCCATAAAAAAAGCCCGCTCTTTCGAACGGGCTTTTAAAATTACAGTTATACCGGGCAGCGCGAAAGCACTGACTTTTCACAATCGTTATAGCAATAAATTGCTCGATTGAGTCTAAGTATATCCCTTAGAAAGGAGGTGATCCAGCCGCAGGTTCCCCTACGGCTACCTTGTTACGACTTAGTGCCAGTCATCGGGCTTACCGTCGGCAGACGCTTCCATTACTGGTTAGCAATCCGACTTCGGGTACTCCCAACTCCCATCACTTGACGGGCGGTGTGTACAAGGCTCAGGAACACATTCACCGCGTCGTA
>CAZOPG010000452.1:0-1675 GCA_964581585.1 uncultured Planctomycetaceae bacterium
CAACCATCGGATCCAAAACGGTTGGATTCAAAAATCATTGTGCAACAGGCTCTAAGGAAACAAAAAGTGACACATAAATTATTGAGTCTTTTTAGGGCGATAGCGGAGGATGACAGGGTCGGTCTAAGCTGTTATAAGTCGGCGCCAGAGTGTAAACCTGAGTTCGACGAACATTTCCGCATCTTTCGGGTTTGTCGGATGGAAATGGATTTCAACTTTAGCAAAGATTATGCCGAGTATTTCGACGGCCTGTTATGGCAGGACGCTGATTTGATTTTCGAAGGAAGCCTAACAGCAACGAATGGACGCAATTATATTTACATTGATAAAGACGTCAAAACAAGCTCTACATATTCTTATTGGATGGCCACAGTGGACAGCTTGCCAGTTGGACCGCGATCAGTTAAAATTCGTGATAGAGAGATTTGGTGGCCGCTGGAGAAAACTCAAAGCAGCCTTATGGCATTAAAGGAAAAGTATCCCGACCAGGTTACTGTCGAAACAATCGGCAAATCAGTTCGCAGCAGAGAGATTTGGTCAATTCGACTTGGAAACGCCCAAAAGTGCATTGGTTTAATAGGCGTAGTACATGCCGGCGAATCTGGGCTTGAGTTGAGGACGCCAGCATTTGAGCAAATTCTTGCTAACCACAAAGACTTATTGACAAAAGTTTCAATTGTGGCAATTCCTGTAGTTAATCCAGACCAGCGTCAGTGCCAAGTTGAAGGAGTGCCTTGGTACTTAAGAGCCAAGGCCAATGGAGTGGACATTAATCGAAATTTCCCGGCAAACTGGGACATCATTGAATATGACTCTGGAGCTGATTCTTCAGATCCGGACTCATCTACCTATCGCGGCCCGAGCCCGGCAAGTGAGCCCGAAACACAGGCAGTTATCAAATTATTTCGTGAAAATCCTGTCCAGGTTGCATATGCTTACCATGCTGTGGCCAGCATTACTGGCTGTTGTTTTTTTCCAACGAGAGAAAGCAAAGAAGATAAGGCATATATCGAAAATTGCAAAGATTATGCAACAACCTATTGCCTTGCGATGCAGCCGGATTATCCAGAAGATAAGATACTTTATTGCAATGCCTGGAATGGCAGTTTCCCAGCATGGTGCTATCGAAAACTGAACGTTCCGGGACTTGATATTGAAATGTCCGAATTTGAAGTAGAGGCCCATGCTCAGTGCCGCACCGACACAACAGACAGAAAAATGTTAAAAAAATATCAACAACGACATCTTAACGGCATCGTTGCGGTTATGAATAAACTTGCATCATAAAAATAGGAGTTCACAAGTGATTTTAATAAAAGGTAGGCTGGTAACACCTGATAAAGTTTTTAAAGGAACTATAACAATCGAAAATGGTCGTGTTGTTGACTTTGGTGGTCAGCCGTCAGACAAGAACAAAGTATATGATTTTGGTGATGCTCTTGTGGTACCGGGCTTTATTGATGTCCACAACCATGGAATTGCTGAATTCGGTGCTTTCGAACTTGATGAGATAATAGGTATGTCAGAGACAGAAATCAAGTTTGGCATAACATCATTTTTACCTGGTGAAGCTTCTCTGACAGACGAACAATATCTCCAATTTGGTCGAAATGTCCGACAGGCACAAAAACTGGTAAATGGCACGGGTGCCAGAATAATAGGTGCTCATTTTGAA
>CAZOPG010000453.1:0-1668 GCA_964581585.1 uncultured Planctomycetaceae bacterium
GAAACAAACCTTCTCAAACAGATCACGTCCGGCTCCATCGTAACCGGGTCAAGATTATTGATCTGCAGAGCGGAAATTATTTCCGAAAGCATATCCCGTCCCATCGCAAATACCGCGACCTCCGAATCATCCTGCCCCTTACTAACCACCTCAAAAGCAATAGCCATCTCAACAGCATCGATGGCAAGTGCCTCTTCGGCATCGAATTTAATTGTCTGGGCTATCTGCTTAGGGTCATTAAATTCAGACTGAAGATTCTGCTGCGAAAACATCATGCAATCCAGCCCAACCGCGACATCTGAAAATACCAAGGTTTTTTCCTGACAGTTCTGCGCAATAGCCGCGGCTAAAGTTGAATAAGGGCTTTCGTCCTGCTCATCGACAGAAACATTAAAACTATTCAGTATTTCATAGGTCTCTGGCGTTTTGCCAACCAGCACCGCACAGGCTCGGCTCTGAGCCATATATATCCCAAGAGTTTTGTGATGATATTCCACTTTACTGGATTCCTTAAACGTTCAATCTAAGATTATACCAATTTTTTCTATATTGTCATCAATTCGTTTAATCGCGGCAGTAGCTGAAACCTCGGCAACGCCGCTAATTGCTGTTGCCTTAATTGTAAAAAAAGTGCTTACTGTCGTAATATATATTTTTGATTTTTCGATAGAATCATTGTACTGCATCAGTCTATCCCGCAATTGCTCTATATCAACAAAAGGTTCAACTTTTCTTTCCTCGATAATTGCCTCAGCTATTTCCACCGCATCGCCGCCAAAAGTAAACGCCGCCTCAAGCACATGTCTCGGTGCCGAATTTATATTTACACGCTGTGTCCCCCATAAGCTCAAATATTTCAGAGCTGATTCGCTTCTTTCGTCCGATTCGGCTACGGGTTTGGCCAATTTTTCAATATCCAAAATGGGGCAGTGCATAAGCTTGGCAAAATCCCTCGTGTGACCGATCGGGTCCCTTACTTTTTTGATATTTTTAGCTCTTGCCTTTTTTTTGCTCCTGGCTTTTCTTCTACGTTCGCGAGCTTTCCTTCTGCGATTACGGCTGCTTCGGCTTTTACTTTTTTCTTCCTTCTTGGATAGAGGGGCCTTTGTAACAGTTATGACCGGCTTAAGAACGAGCTTGAACTCCTTTATTTTCTTTATCTGTCTGAGTTGAGCTTTGATCGGCTCAATCTCATTTGGTTCCATTTGCATCCATTCACAAAATGTATCAATTGCGGCATCCGACTCCCGCTTCGTCTCATCCTCGCCGGATATGCCCCAGCTCATCGGTATCTTGGCGTTCTCATCTTCAATCTTGATAGTAACAATTGTATCGCCCATGTTAAACGTTATAGGCTCGGACACATAAGGCCATGCAGGGCCATAAGGGCCTCGCACGATTAATTCATCGACAGTATTGGATTCATTATAATCATAATCGTAATCGTTGTAATCGTTATAATTCATGCCATTAAAATCATTGATGTCATTACCTTCGCTGAGCCTGGCAAGCTCTATAAATTCGCCCAGAAAATCATTCTTGCTGACATTATTGAGATCAATTACAACGTTTAATTTTTCCGCCCATTCACTAATAAACTCTTTATATTCTTCCTCATCCATCGCAAACAAATCAGAAAAATCCGGCTCATTGACTCTGGTAACATAA
>CAZOPG010000454.1:0-1663 GCA_964581585.1 uncultured Planctomycetaceae bacterium
AAACACAACGGCTTTACCAAGAAAGTAGCCTAATAAGAACTTATGACTGTCGAGGCATAATATACGTAGAAGCGATTATTCGGTAAGGACTTCAAAACAGTGACAGAGGCAATTGAACAAAATAGCTGGCATAAGATGACTGAAGGTGATTCTGAACTTTGGCGCCGATTCCTTCAGGCTCAGATACCAGTTATATACCGGATGTTTATGAGCCGATGGCCAAACCGCTCTTTGGCAGAAGAATTAACGCAAAAAACCGTCTTTGACGCCTTAAAGGGCAGAAATACTTATAATCCCGCAAAGGCTTCTCCGCATACATGGATAATGGCTATCGCCAGAAACAATTTGGCTGCCGAGGCAAGAAAACGCGCCACCCGGCCCAGCATCGACGGAGATATAACAACCTGGCTGAATGTCATTGATACCCAGCCTCTGCCGGATGAAGTTCTCGAAAAAAGAGAAACCGCCGAGGTTGTAAGAGAATCGTTAAACGGTCTCGAGACCAAAGAAAGGAACGTGCTGAGGGCAAAGTACATTGAAGACCTCTCGGCACGTCAGATTGCCCGCAACATGGGCCTTACCGAAAAGGCTGTGCACAGTCTGCTTTATCGTGCGAGAATCTCGCTAAGAGAAAAACTCAAAAGCCTGAATCCTCAAAATGAGGAGGCAAAAAAATGAATATGAAAAATAATAACAATTTAGAAAAAAATATCTCTCGGCTGACAAAGCTGACTACCGATACCAACGAACCAAACGAAAACTTTGTTGACAACCTGATAAATGAAACTGTCAATCAGCTAGACCAGCCGAGAGTCAAAGGAGCAAAATCAATGAAACTAACACTCAAATCCGCACTCGCTCTGGCCGCGATGGTACTCGTCGCCGCCGGTGTAACCTTCACTATTTTTGTACCAAAATTAAATAAGTCACAAAATTTCGCCGTCCATAGCGAAGAAAAAGAAATAGCAATAAAAGGATTAACAACCAACGACCGAAAAACTGTTATCGCCCAAAAGCAAATACCACCGACTGCTAAATTGTCCTCAAAAGACAAAATTGCCAAATTAGGCGACAAACACATCCTCAATGAAATGGTTACAGCTTTGCCAGGCAGATCTGAGGAAATGTCAAGAAAACTTAAGAGTGTAACAGCCGGCACAGCTCTTTGTTATAATAGTAGCTCTACTTATTATGGCATAAATGGCGACACAACCGGCCGAATGGCACACGGCGGAACTACACCGCCTAACGGCGAACCGGTTGACGCGATGTTCTTCAAGAATTACGGAGTGAACCCATTCGTCGATACCGAGGACGATCACTTCTCCACTTTCGCGATGGACGTCGATACCGGCAGCTATACTATTTCTCGCTCCTACCTGCAGCAGGGAAACCTGCCGCCGGAAAAAGCAGTCCGCGTCGAGGAATTCATCAACTACTTTGTCTATGACTACACCCCCCCGGAAAAAGAAACATTCGCCCTCTACACCGAAGCTGCACCATGGGCATTCGGCACAGGCAGAAAGAACAGCTACCTGCTAAGTGTCGGCCTGGTCGCAAAACAAATCAGCCCCGAAAATCGCAAACCCGCTATACTGACATTCGTTATTGATGTCTCCGGCTCAATGGGACGTGAAAATCGCCTGGGCCTGGTAAAAAGATC
>CAZOPG010000455.1:0-1656 GCA_964581585.1 uncultured Planctomycetaceae bacterium
AATCAGGTGATTATAATTCAGTACGAAGCTGTAACGCCGCCTTCATACTGAATTATAATCACCTGATTGTCGTCAATATCAATTTCTTTCGCATAAACGCACCTGCGCAGATGTTTAGGAAATAAAGGCTTGGCTGCTTCAAAGTTAAGCTTATAAACGCTCATCGGACAGGTCATTTTTTTGTCACAGGTATCGCAGGTCAAATCGTTTGGCATATCGCCGCCATAAACTCCTCGTGATCCAAACGCCGCAATGCTCACAGGCTTCAAGCCGATAACGCTGTTGATAATATCAAGGTCATGGGTCGCTTTCTGCAGAAATAGATCGCCAACCTTTTCCCTGGTTCGCATCCAGCCGCGAAAATAGCAGTCGCCATAGTGAACGTTATTTCTATACTGGACCGAAACAATTTTTCCGATATCTCCGTCTTGAACGTGTTTTTTTGCCGCTACCGAAACCGGCGCACCTCGCATTGTGAAATTAACCGTTGCGACCTTGGGATAGTTTTTCAGGAGTCTCCAGACCTTATCGACATCTTCTTCTATGATCGCTATCGGCTTTTCAAGGAAAATGTTAACGTTATTTTTAACGCATTTTTCCACCATTTCCGCATGAGATTTGCAATAGGTAGCTATTATAACCGTATTGATGTCTTCCTTCGCGAACATTTCATCTGGATCTGTATAGAAAGGCAAATTCTTAAAATCCGGCCGTAATCCTGTGGCATCGGTTTTGAAATCACCCGCTGCCGCCGTGTCACCCTTGCCCAGATAACCGTCAACGATAGTATCAAATAGATTACGATTCAAATCGCAAAATGCAACGCAACAGCCAGGCTCAAACGTCTCAAGCAGAATCATTTGACCTGCGCCGGACGAACCTGCGCCGATACACGCAACCTTCAAAGAATTGCCTTCTAATTTACTCATAAACATACACCTTTCTATTATTAAAAAATATCATTATTTGTTCGTTCCACGAAAAGCCACTTCGGTAGCATTAGCTTCATTGTTTTTAAAGGATTCACGACCTGGCACACTCTCAGTTGCCCAGTCAAGCTCATCATTCTGGCCGCTTCATTATCACCGAAATTCATAGAATTTACAAGAAAGTCAAAGGTTTTAGCCAAAACTATTTTTTCGCATTCATCAAGAGTTAAACCTGACCCGATAAATGCTATATCATCGCCGGTATCTACACAGGGAGTCAGCAGATGCGATTTTATAGCTCTGGCACGAACGATCACCTCACCGGCAACCTCCGCCGCACAAATGCAAACCTCTCCATCGCCCATTACAGCATGAATGTCTCCCATAGCCAACAGAGCGCCCTTGGCAAACACCGGCAAATATACAACTGCCCCAGCTGTGATTTCTTTGCAGTCCATGTTCCCACCATGCTCGCCAGGCGTCGAATTCGTTACAGCGTTGTCCACCGGCGACGTTCCAATAAACCCTATCATCGGCTTGACGGGAATTGCGAGCTTATCACTGATTTGTACATTACCATCTTCGATATCATAGATAGTAGTTTCTTTGTTCTTAATGAATTTGCCCATAGCACCGAAATTTTCCTCAACACACATCGCAGCTTTATTACATATATCAATCTTTTTTATTTCTACGCAAAGAACATCACCAGGCACCGCACCTTTTA
>CAZOPG010000456.1:0-1648 GCA_964581585.1 uncultured Planctomycetaceae bacterium
GACCCGGTTTATTCAAGGCTGCTGGCGGCTATACGAAATCATAAAGAAATGAACGACGAGATGGACGTCGCCTCGGCGGTGGATGCTATCTTTGATTTTTCGACGAAAGTCCTGCGTGTGGTCGCACCGCTGGTGCCTGCGGTCAAGATCAACATCGCCTATTTTGAAAAATATCTCTGGGAGGGGCTGGAAAGTTATTATTCGCTCATCTCCGAGGCTAATGAGCTTGGCCTTGAGATTATCGGTGATGTAAAACGGGGTGATATCGGCCACACCGCCGAAAGCTATGCTGCCGCCCACCTTGAGAACTGCGAATTTGTCGGCCTTGAAGATATTCTGGCACCTGACGCGATTACCGTTAACGGCTTTGCCGGGGCCGACGGGATAACCCCCTTCGCCGATGTTGCCAACGAACAAGGAAAAGGCGTTTTCGTTTGGGTACGCGCAAGCAATCCCTCCGCTGCGGCAATTCAAGAGTTCACCGATGCTGACGGCACGATGATGTACGAAAAACTCGCCGACGTGGTCGCTGAAATAGCAAACCAACCCGAACGCATAGGCCAAAACGGATACAGCAATATCGGAATGGTAATCGGCGGAACCAGCCCGGAGGCAACGGGCGCTCTGCGTAAAAAATTCGATAAAGTTTGGTTCCTCGTTCCCGGCTTCGGCTCACAGGGCGCAACAGCTGCGGATTGTTTGCGATTCTGCAAACCAGACGGCACAGGCGCTCTGATAAACGCTTCACGCTCGATTATTTACGCCTACGAAAAGCCAAAGTACAAAGACGAATTTGGCGACAACTGGGAAAAATGTATCGAACAAGCCGTTATCGACGCAAAAGTAGAACTGGCAAAGGCGATGTAACCCTCATCGCTACAGGGAACCCCCACCACACACAGGGGTGGGGGCTAAACAGGGATGTTTATGGGTAAGTTGATCGGATACATGGTTACCTGGACAACATATGGCAGTTGGCTGCAGGGGGATAAAAGAGGATATGTTAAAAATGGGGAAATTCTGCTTGCAGAAAAAATTCTGGAAAAATCAAATACATAGAAAAACACAACAAACAAAAAGTTTAGCCCCCAGGCCCGCCCTAGGGGTTTGAATAGAATTAATCGCAATAGTTACCAGAAAATATATGGAGGCCTTAAATGGGACTCAAAAAATTCAGGGACGAGGCAAGGGACTTTTTGGTTGGAATTGGGCAAAGTAAAGGTGAAATATCAGAGATAGTTCCAATGCTCGACGAGGAAGTGGCTTTGCTGAAAAACTCAATCGATAGCAAAGAAAAGCTTTGCCATCAGATATATGATATACTTTTCCTTCTTTTTGAATTAGCATCAATAGAGAATTTTGATTTGGATTTGGAATGGGAAAAAGGAAAAGAGAAAAAGCAGGAAAAATATTTATGATAAACACTTTTGGGGAGAAAATATGTTTTGTAATATACCGACAGCTATTATAGAGCGGATGCAGTATCTGGAAGCCATCGATGCAAAAGATCGGCAGGATGGTACGGAGCGTTTGCAGAGACTTCGTCAGATTCCATCGGAGACGGGGAAATTTATCGCAATGCTGGCAGCAAGTGCGCCGGAGGGTGATTATATAGAAATCGGCACCAGTGCGGGTTATTCTACGTTGT
>CAZOPG010000457.1:0-1641 GCA_964581585.1 uncultured Planctomycetaceae bacterium
CTTGTAAAGGAGCATCCAATCAATGCTGTCAAAATTTTAGAGCCTGTTGGAATTTTCAGTTTTGAGTTGCCGACCATACTGCATCATCATGAAAGGGTTGATGGAACAGGTTATCCAAACGAACTCCAGGGCCGGCAAATTCCCATAGGGTCTCGTATTTTAGCGGTGGCAGATTCTTTTGACGCTATGACCTCCAAACGTCTGCATCGTCCGGCTCTGACTCGTGCCGAAGCTGTTGAGAAAATTGTGTCCTGTTCCGGCTCGCAGTTCGATTCTGAAGTTGTCGAAGCTTTGCAGAAAGCAGTTCGGCAGCACAAAGCAGAATGGCCATTGTTTAGTAGCACAAAAAAACCAGAACCAGCTCTACAAACTTAAGCCTTGCTGTTTTGCTTATTTACCTGTAAAATCATCCGCAGACCACGTTAATCAACTTTAAGGGTTTCTCGTAATCGTTGATCAAGAATCCAACATTGTAAACATACGCAATCTGGGGCTGACGCCCTACCGAGATGCGCTGCAATTACAGAAGCAACTCCTTGAGCAGAGGCAGTGCGGGCAAACTGGTGATACAATTTTGATTGTCGAACACCCTGCGGTCATTACGCTTGGCGCTCGGGAAAGTGCAAACAAACTTCTTGTGGACAAAAGCGAATTGGCTCGGAAAAATATCGAACTGGTGCCAATCCGTCGTGGAGGAGGGACGACAGCTCACAATCCCGGCCAGTTGGTTTTTTATCCGATTATAGATTTGAAATCTGCAAAAATCGGCGTTAGTGAATATGTCAGGCTGCTTGAGACGATAGGGATTGAGTTTTTGGAAAAATTTGGTCTGGAAAGCCGACGTCGAAAAGGGTTGCCTGGCCTGTGGGCTGAAGATAGGAAAATCGCTTCGATTGGGGTCAAAATTAAAAAGTGGGTAACTTTTCATGGGATGGCGATAAATATTAATAACGATCTGACTATTTTTGATGTGATAATACCTTGCGGGCTGGATGATGTTAGAATGACTTCGGTTCTTGCTGAGACGGGCAAAAATATTGAGATGACGGATGCTAATGAAAAATTGAAAATATTGTTGAAGAGACACTTTTCGAGATGAATAAAAAGATTGCAAAAAGATTGCCGCCCTGGTTGAAAAGGCCTATGCCCGCCGGGGAAGCTTTTATGGATACCCGTAATGTCCTGGGCGATTTGGATATCCAAACGATATGCACCAATGCTAATTGTCCGAATCGCGGTGAATGCTGGTCCAGCGGGACAGCAACGGTTTTGATCATGGGTAATATATGTACTCGCAATTGTAAGTTCTGTTCCGTAGGGACGGGTAGGCCAGAGCCTCTTGATTCAACTGAGCCACAAAGGGTTGGGCTGATGGCTAGGGAAATGAATTTGAAATACCTTGTTATTACAAGTGTAGATCGTGACGATCTGTTGGATGGCGGTGCTTCACATTTTCGAGATGTTGTCAATACGACCAGGGAAAATGTTGAGGGTATTAAATTTGAACTGTTGACGCCTGACTTTCGCGATTGTCAGGAGAAGGCTCTTGAGGTTTTGACCGAAGCATTGCCTTTTGTGTTCGGCCATAATATCGAGACGGTGCCGTCATTGTATTCAAAGGCTCGGCCCGGCGGCGATTAT
>CAZOPG010000458.1:0-1632 GCA_964581585.1 uncultured Planctomycetaceae bacterium
TCCAAAGAAAAATATTTGTATTGGTCCAGGACTAAAAAAGAACAATTTCTATCGGTTTGCTTTCAATGAAAACGGAGCAAGTGGTCTGGAATGGTATCAAAAAAAATATGCTCCTGATTTAAGTATCGAGCAATTAGTTCAAATGGCAGAAAAAGTAAAACCAGGTTGCGACAGTTTGGTTGCATTGCCTTTAGCTAATCAATATGAAAAACTTACAGGTTTTAAAAATCGCACAGACAAACACAGCCATGGTCATTTTGTAAGGGCTATTATGGAATCCACCGCAAAGAGTTTGGCAGAACTTGTCAATGAACTTTGCAAGGAAGGAAAACCGAAGCAAATCGTCGCAACTGGCGGCGGAGCTAAAAGCGACTTATGGCTGCAAATCAAGGCTGATATGCTCGGTGCAGAATTTATTACCACAAACTGTGATGAACCTGCCTGCAAAGGTGCGGCAATGTTGGCAGCTACAGCAGCAGGCTGGCGTTATTGTCAAAGATAACATTAGACTTCTGTTTATTTGCCCTGCCATCAATCTATCCAACGCATATACCGCTCTTTTCTCATTCTAATCTGTATTCTTGAGATAAAACTTCTGGACTGTCTCAATACTTGGCAAGCTACCCATCTTGGGCAGTTTCTGCGGAGTAATACCATTTTCTTCCAGATTCGGAAAATTAGGTTGCTTTAATAGTAACACCGCTTGGCGGTATCTGCAAAAGCCTGTATGTTTTCTGGTGAACCAGAGAAGAAGTGGTCCGATGGTGAACAGATATAGCCGCCGTCGGGACATGCATTGAACAGGTCGTGTACCATTTTTTCGACTATTTGGCCCGAGCCATTCTCAAAACCCTTGTTTTGATCAAAACCGCCTATCAGGCAAATTTTGTTACCACAGATGCGATTAGCTTCGGCAAGGTCGCAGTCACCACCCATTCCAGGAGGAGTCATTGTTTCAAGTGCGTCCGCACTATTTTCCATAACGATATCCAAAAGAGGCATTAGTCCGCCGCACAAATGATAAACTACCTTTGTCCCTGCATTGTGTAAAGCTTTGTGTTGAGCCTTATCGTACGGCAAACAAAACCTGCGATGAATGGCTGGGCTTATTACAGTGCTTGAACCTGCCCCGCCACCTGTTTCAACGAGATCTAATTTGAATTTGCCGGCAACATCAATTGCACGGAGTTTTTTCTCAAGCATATTTTGAAGCACATATTCAACCCAATCGGGCTTGTCCATCGCAGCCATTATGGTTTCTTCTGTGCCAAACAGCGTACAAAAACTCTGCCATGGGCTTCCCTGACCGAAATCAAAGAAACCACTTCTCACTATACCCCGATCTCCAACTTTTTTTCCTGCCTCGATGACCGGCGACCAATCCACTTTAACAGGGACGGGGACATGCTTGTTCCAGATTTCAAAATCCTGTTCATTTTTTATTAGATGCTCTACATTCCATGAGGTGTATTGGTTAGATGATCCAGTATCGCTAAGTTCACCTGCCGGCGTTACAATTCTATTCCTCCAGCTCGTAATACCCTCTAAGCTGTCAATATCTTCACGAGTGACCTGCCAGTTTGCCAAATCCTTTTCATCAAAAATATGGCGTGGATCAACATAAATAACGGG
>CAZOPG010000459.1:0-1624 GCA_964581585.1 uncultured Planctomycetaceae bacterium
TTAACGGGTTAATCCGAGATATAATTTCATAATTAATAGTTCCTAATTTTTGAGCCATTTCTTCAATTGTTATTTCTTCGTTTCCTTGCTTGCCAATCAAAACAACCTCATCATCAATCTTTAGGTCTTCAACGTGTCCGACATCTACCATGCACATATTCATGCAAACCCTACCAACCACCTTACATCTTTTGCCACCAATCAAAACACGCCCAATTCCCGATAGTCCCCTATCATATCCATCCCAATAGCCAACAGGGATAACGGCTATTCGTGTGCTGGCTTCGGCTTTCTCTGTTTGGCCATAACCAATCGGTGTGCCTGCCTCTATTTCTTTTATTTGGGCAATTCGTGTTTTCCAACTCAGTGCTGGAAACAACTCAATACTTTTCTCCGCGTTTTTTGCCGAGACAATTGTCTGAGGTGAAGGCCAATAGCCGTACATACTTAATCCCAACCTAACTAGGTCAAAATGGGTCTCTGGATAAAGAATAATAGCTGCACTACAGGCAGTGTGGGCCAGCGGTTCAATCCCCTCTTTTTTTACCATCTCAAGCGCCTGTTTAAATTTACTAAGCTGTTCCATGGCAAAGCTGTGATCAGTCGTGTCTTCGATATCAGCAAAATGAGTGTAAATACCTTCAAGTTTAATATTTTGATGCTTCTTTATGGTTTCTAGGACGTCTGGAAGGTCTTTTATAAAGAGACCTTGCCTCATTGTGCCTGTCTCAATCTTAAGATGAATTTTTACTGGAACGTCAAGACCACCCAAGGCATCAATAGTGCTTTTATTGTAAGCTACAAAACTAAAGTCATTTTCAGCTGCCTCATGAAGTCTAGCTTCAACGATATGGCCTAAAATTAGAACAGGAAGATCAATATCGGTATTCTTGATTGCTAAGGCTTCATTCAGGTTGTCAACACCGAGCCATTTGGCACCAGATTTTTTTGCAACTTTAGCCACTTCGATTAATCCATGTCCATAGGCATTGGATTTTACCACAGTCATTAGCTGCGTTTTCTCGCTAAGTAAAGAATTTATTTGCAAAAGGTTTTGCTCAATTTGCTTTAAATCAATTTCTACCCAGGTTTTGTGTTGCATAATTAAGATAATTTTTCAAAAAGAATTTTTTGAACCATTTGTGGATTTGCTTGACCTTTCGTCTCTTTCATGACTTGCCCAATAAAGAATTGAACAGCATTTGATTGCCCTTTTTCGTAATCACTAACTACCTTAGGATTGTCTTTTATAATTTTTTCAACAACACCTTCTAGCTCTGAGGAGTCACTCATTTGCGTCAGTCCCCTCTTCTCAACAATTTCTGAAGGGTCTCTTGTCTCGTAAATATTTGAATACATATCGGCCATAATTACCTGAGTTGCGGAAGAATTGATTTCTCCCTTGTAAGTCATTTTCATAAGCTCAGCAAAATTCTCTGCTGTTATCTTTTCAATAGCCTCCTCATCTTCTGATTTATTGGTAAGCTTTTGGAGTTCGGTGATGAGGTAGTTAGCGGCTAGTTTATAAAGTTTTTTCTTGTCGGGCGCTTCAACCTCGCTCTTGCCTTCTTCGGCCTTGACCCATTCTTGAAGCTCGGAAGCGACCTTTTCAAAATATTCTCCT
>CAZOPG010000460.1:0-1602 GCA_964581585.1 uncultured Planctomycetaceae bacterium
TTTCATTATTTATAAAATGTTCTGCATCTGCTCTAGAATCACTTTTCATAATATTTTCTTCTCCAGCATTATTTTTTTTAATCATAATTATTCCTTATTCAAAACAATAATTGAGAGCTCCGATGCCGGACACTCAATGTTTTTAATATCACCATTAACAATATTTTCTTTATCTTCGTTAAGCGCAAACACTTTCAACGAAGCAATGTTTTTTGCATTATTCAAAGTAATATATCCTGGTTTTCCAGTCTTATTCCAAACACACAAGAAACAACTGCCATCGGGCATATCAAAAGCTTTAGCATCAACACCATCACTCGAACTATTAATTATTACATCATCAATAAACTTTCCGTCAGCAAACAAATCAGCTGCTCGCCCTCTCATTTGAATAGCCTCTTTAAACAAATCTTTAAATACTGGTGTATAAGGTACATGATCATATGTCCAGAAAATATGTCCAGTAATATACATCTTGCAAAATTGACTTCTAACATGCTTCTGTTCTAGTGATGCAGGTGTTGCAGCCCATGGTTTCTGCATAATCATCTCTAAACCAGCCATTTCAGGAAATGTATAACGAAACATCTCTGATGCAGAATATTTTAAACTGTAGAACCAACATGCCTGAAACAACAACGAATCAATCTCTCCTAGAACACCATCATTAGCCCATTCGCAAAACAAAAAGATTTTATCTTCATACTCAGGTCCCAGCTCTTTTCTAAGTTCACTAAGAATTCTTACATTATTCTGCTTCCAGCTTCTGTCGTGATTATGGGACTCATCATAACAAACCTTAGGAATAACATTAAGCTGATCAATATAAATTCCCTTGGCACCAATCTTCTTAATTAAATACTTTATATTATGCTTAACCTTTTCTCGCCACTCATCAGCACTATTACACATGCTAATCAATTTTGAAGTTGCAAATACCCCATAACTATAGTCTCCATTTCGTTCTTTAACCGCCCACCTAGAACCATATTCATCAAAGTCTGCAGAGGCTCTGTCATAGGAATGTGCATTAATATAAAAGAAAACACCTCCACCTTTGGCGTTAACTTTAGCAACAGACTCAATAAGTTCTTCTTCTGTGCCAAGCTCAACGGCAGGCGTAAAATCTGGATAGGAATTATCAAACCCATCACGATTCCAACCTGCAACCAAAATTTGGTTATACCCGAATTCTTTAGCCTCATCATAAATAGAGTCAATATCTTCAAACCTATGATTCACAGTGCGATCCTGCCATTTAAAATCATAGTGACACATAACACCAGGACTCTTCTTCATAAACGTAGGAAGACGCCTCACTTTGAAACCATTACAATCAAAAAAGTTTCGATAAATCTCAGCACCTCTATGCCAATCCCCAGAATGTATACCAATTGCAAATTCTGTTTCATAATCACTCATATGCCTATTAATTGTCTTTACAAGTCCAAGACCAATACCATCCTCACCACGATCAACGGACACTTTTGCTTCAACTTGGTCAAAGGCAGCATCATGTGCTCCAATATAAATACCACCCTGTTTACAATAATAGTCCATCCAGCCCATAGATGCATCTTCTTCATAAACATAATGTTCGGG
>CAZOPG010000461.1:0-1599 GCA_964581585.1 uncultured Planctomycetaceae bacterium
TGGCGAATACAATCCTGCCGGCAGATTGCCTGTTACTTTTTATAAATCACTTGAGCAATTGCCAGATTTCAGGGATTACAATATGGAGGGGCGAACCTACAGGTTTATGAACGATGAACCTCTCTACCGTTTCGGCCATGGCCTTAGCTACACCACTTTCGAATATTCAAACCTTAAATTAAGCAAAGACAGAATCAAATCTGGCGAGTCCATAGAGGTAACAGCCGACGTAACAAATACAGGCAAACTCGCAGGCGACGAAATCACACAGTTATACATAACCGACATAGAATCTTCCGTGCCGGTACCAAATCTTCACCTTGAAGGATTTAAGCGTGTTCACCTTTTGCCGGGTGAGAAGAAGGCGGTTGCATTTACAGTAAGGCCGGCACAAATGACAGCTTTTGATGAAGACGGCCGGGCTTTTATTGAATCGGGCAATTTTCGTATTTCGGTAGGGGGCCACCAGCCTTTTCCGTCGGACAAACCCTCAACTTCTCAGGTGTTGACTGGCGAATTTGAAGTTCATTGATCAAACTGACTGGCAAAACCGCTCATAACTACCTAAAATCGGCATATTTGTCGCGAAAATCAATTATTTTCAAAAAATTAATAATTCCCATTGACAGACTGCAATTTTTACTTTATATCATAAAGCACTTTGCGATATAACAAATAATGTTTTTTAAGGGGATAAAAGCTATGAAAGAAAAAGAAGCAGTCGAAGATCTAAAATTTATGCGATCGGTGATAGAAAAGACGTGTAGGAAAATTGACCCTGGTTGGCCAATCATGATCGTTTGGGGTTTGACTTTTATGATAGGCTTTCCTGTGTTATATTATTTGAAAATGAATCAGATAGACCAATGGATATGGCCTGTACAATGGTTATTGGTAGTAATAGCTGTTGGTGCAACGATTTATTTTGGCGTGAAGGCCAGATTGCGAGAGATAAAAACCGGTTCGATTGCAAGATTATCAAAACAGATTTACTTGATATGGTTCATTTTACAAGCTAATGCAATCATTTGGATATGTCTGGGACTATTCAAAGATCATATCGGCGGTTTTGGGTTTCTCTTAAGCGCGATTTATGGTATCGGTCTTTCTGTAATGGGCATATTATATTCCAAAGAATGGTTATATGGCGGAATAGCAATATCTGTCGCTATAATAGCAGCCTCTTTCACAGAACCTTACGCATATGCAATCTTGGGGATTGTAACAGGCCTTGCATGTATTATCCCTGCAATAATCGCCCAGAGAAATTGTCGCAAACAGGAAGAAGAAAATGCCCAAGCCTAATCCGCCGGAATTCGATGAGTTGATATTGTCGAAAACTCGGCTGGGAATAATCTCTGCGCTTGTCAGTGGTGATGAGTTGGAATTTACATATTTGCGAGATACCCTTGGGCTATCTGACGGGAATCTCAGTGTCCAGATTCGCAAACTCGAAGAGGCCGGCTATATAAAAGTGAAAAAGATTTTTATCGACAGAAAGCCAAAAACATTTTGTAAAATTTTGCCGAAAGGCAGAAATGCCATAATGTGCCTGATCAAACATCTCGATAACCTGCTTTAGCTATACTTTTGGGATAA
>CAZOPG010000462.1:0-1591 GCA_964581585.1 uncultured Planctomycetaceae bacterium
AATGGGAAGATCATCCGAAAGCCATTCTCGGTAAAAAATTCACCAGAAGGCAAAAGTTATCTGATTGAACAAGTTACAAAATCCTGTCGTCATCATGGAATTAAACCTGAACATGTTTTTTTTGGAGGTGAAGATTGTGGCTCATATGCTGACAACTTTATCTTTGCTTTACGCTCAAAAAATTGTCTGGTGGCAGGAGTAAACGCCTGTGACGCAAAGAAGTATCGCGATAACAAACAGGCAAGCACGGATATACTGGATTTGATGGGGATCTGTAAAATGCTTCTCAGTTGCAAAGGAAACTGCTCTCCTGCTCAAACCGGCATCTATTGGAATTTACGAATGCTGGTCCGACAGAGGCGAAAATTGGTTCAAATGATGACTGGGGTTAAGCGTAGAATTCACTTCATTGTTGATCAAATTTTCCCTGGTTTTTTGGCTGAGAAAAAAAGTGGGATTTTCCCGTTCTCAAAGGGGTCATTAGCGTTGATGGGCAATCGGTTCAGTGTGCACCAAATTCGTCGACGTAACCGGTCGACACTATCTAAGTTTCTCGCTCGAAATTTAGTCCACCATGCTGATCATTGTGCGGAACACCTCCAGAAATATACATCTCAGGTTCTCCAGCCACCGGAGAAATATATTGCAACCTTGCAGCTTGCCTTACAACAACAGGTCAAGCTCTTTGCCTGCCTTCAGGAGAGTATCCAGCAGATGGAAAAGGAAATTGCTGAACATTTAGCCCAAACGCCTGGTGCTTTTTTGACCAGTATCCGGGGAATTGGAATCGTTTTAGCTGCTGGTGTTTGTGCTGAGATTGGTGATCCTGATAGACAGAAATCTTTAAGCCAGTTGGTTTCATATGCCGGTATTGTTCCAAGGATTAAACAAACCGGTGGGATCCAGGGCAAAACTCAAGTAAAAAAAGTGGCAAAACGCTGCAATCGTATCCTGAAAGACTATGTTGTAAGATCGGGTTACCATATAGGGATAAATGGACCTGAAGAGTTAAAGCTGGATCACAAGCGACGAGGTGCGCAAGGGCAGCATGCAGATTTTGGCATGAGCAGGCGATACCTGCGGATGGCAATGTGCTTGATGCGAACGTCTCAAACATATCTTCCTAAAAGTCTGCGAGATACAAGGACTCCTAAGAAGGAAAGGGCTCAATATTATATATTAACCTGGTCCACGCTTCGTGAAAAATGGAAAAGAAAAGACGCATTAGCGTTTGCATTTGATAAAGATAGGCCATTAGGAGCGTGGCGAAACGTTGTACAGGATCTTTATGGGATAGAGCTTGGATTATAAATAGGCACAGGCCTGGCTTGGTTTTTATAGCTTGAGATTTTAAAATTTATGCGGACAGGATGGCTATTTCTATATTGTCGCATTATTTCGGATAAATGACGGCTTACTATAAAATGTTACCATGTCCGCTCCAATATTATAATATGGCTCAAAGGTGCTCTGATCCTTAAATTTATATTAAGAGATCTTGTTATACCAATATGCCAAAATTGGACATAAGGGATATGGGTTTCCACCTGAAACGCTGAATTTTGAGAATCTATGAAATTAAAAATAAGCC
>CAZOPG010000463.1:0-1583 GCA_964581585.1 uncultured Planctomycetaceae bacterium
CGCCATGGTTCATGTGGAATCACAACGTGCAGGTAGTATAAAGTCGGATGCTCAGATAAACTAATGTTCTTAATAAACCTCATGACTTGCAGTGGGCGTTCTCCCGTCACATTGTTCAGCCATAACTCCCGTGATAAGGGCTTTGATTTAGTTTGTTTTACGTTCCTTTTTTGTGTGCCTGTATCATCACCCATGAAATTCCTCCAATGCCTTGTGACAACAGGTAATCCAGAACATAAGTCAGTTGGGAAGATGATATGAAGATATGCGATAGATGAGTCCAGCAATAAGGATTCTAGGCGCTGTGTTAACATCTCACTATTTCTAATCCTGGCCTTTGTCCATTTACTGAGGAGCTGTTTTGGGCACAATTTGGTATTCGGATCGTCCACAACTATGTTGTATGCCCCCCCCAGCAAGGTAAAGATATTGCGAGGGTAATCGGCGAATGTCGGTAGGCGGGATTTATCAGGATATAAACCACTCATTATTGCAGGACAGGCAATATGCGTGTAATCTGAAACAGTTGTGGCGTTACGAAACCAATAAGCGTTACCTGCCAGGGCTGCAAAATTAGGGTATCTTTTTGCATCAATTTCACGATCTTCATTCATCAGCGACGTCAGCGCATGTGCATCAAATACCACAAATACTACTGGTGCAGTCGCATGCACTTCGGGTATATCCCCAAAAATACGAGAGATATCTCCAACAAATACCAGTTTTGAAATCTGGGAATTCAATAAAAAGAGGGCAGGAAAAATAAGTAAAACAGGTGACAGAACAGTTAGAAATACCCGTACTGGATTCAAACGAACATAGGCGACAGTAAACCCTGCCCCTATTATGGCTGCTGCCATCAAGACAACGATGCCGGGAGCCTCAAAAATCTTTTGAAGCGCCGGCAAGATAATTATTGTCACCAAGCCTGCAACCACAAAGTAATGTACACCTTTACGAATGCCACGACCCAACAGCCCTGCAACTGCTTCGATTAAGAATACAAGCGCTGGCGGAAGGATACACAGAATAAGGATGAAAAGAATAACATCTAATGGTTCAGACTGGTGAGCAACAAAGAATGCGGGATTTCGAGACAACAAGTCAAACAGCGGCTGCGCGACAGCAAAACCGAACAGGACAAACACATGCAGGATATCTATAAAAAAATCTCTTTTTTCTTTCATAAAAACTTCCAGAAATTATTTATGAAATCATGTGCTGTTTCGATATACCCAAACGGTAAAAAAAGCTACCCCCAAAGCAATGAAAGCGCCCGCCATGATAAAGAGAATACTTCTTACCGTTGACGCGTGAGGCGCCGGACCTATTTGGTTCAGATACACAATGGGGTCTTTTGCCGCCTCTGTCGTCTCCACGGTCACTGCTTGTCCATTATAATGAAGCGATTTGATGTCCTGTACCTCTGTCAAAGAATCAAGAGGCACAGTAAACGGTTTTTCTCCTTGATACCGGAGAATGATTTCGTGGATCTTTATTTTTGCAGGAGATCGGCTGGGATCAAAACGAAGGCCATAAAGATTCGTCCCGGAAAACTCGAAATCCAATACGTTCAGCGCATT
>CAZOPG010000464.1:0-1582 GCA_964581585.1 uncultured Planctomycetaceae bacterium
CTTATCTTTGTCTGTTCTCCCATTTGTTTTATCTGCAGGACGATTTGTTTTCTTCTGTCCTGGGATAACGGCGGAATGCTGAGACGAATGATTTTGCCGTCGTTAACGGGAGCAATGCCCAAATCGCTATTGCGTATCGCCTTTTCAATTTCCTTGGCCGCTGCCGGGTCGAAAGGCTTTATAACAATCATATTGGCTTCCGGCGTAGCGAGGGTCGCCAACTGCTTCAACGGCGTCGGAGTTCCATAGTACCCAACGCTGAGGTTATCTACAAGCCCGGTCGAAGCCCTTCCGGAACGAACCGACCTAAAATCATTTTGCAAAAATTCGACTGTTTTTGCCATGCTGGCTTTGTGTTTGTCAACGATCTTTTTAGTAGGCATATACTCACTCCTGTTTCACAACTCGTAAATTGTAACATTTAACTGATTATCGTGCCGACTTTTTCTCCACATAGTGCTTTTGTTATGTTGCCTTTTGTGAAAATATTCAGAACAACTATGGGAATATTATTATCACTACACAGACTGATCGCGGCGTGGTCCATCACTTGAAGATTTTTGCTCAGTACCTCATGGTAAGATAAGCTGTCCAGCAGTGTGGCATTTGGGTTTTTGATGGGATCTTCATCATATACTCCGTCAACTTTTGTAGCCTTTATCAGAATATCAGTCTTAAGTTCTGAAGCTCGCAGTGCCGCACAGGTGTCTGTTGAAAAGAAGGGATTCCCAGTGCCGCCGGCAAGGATGGTTATTCTTCCCTGTTCGAGATGGTTGATGGCTCTTCGACGAATGAATGGTTCGCAGATTGCCGCAACTTCAATGGCACTGAGTACACGTGTTGGTTGGCCGAGTCTTTCGAGTGTTTCCTGTAGAGCGCAGGCGTTTATTATTGTCGCCAGCATACCCATATAATCTGCGGTGTGGCGTGGGATACGAGTCTGTTTGGAAAAGCTTTGGCCGCGAAGGATATTTCCACCTCCGACAACAATGGCTATTTCTGTGCCAAGCTTCTGAATTTGTACAATTCTCTCGGCTATCGATTCAAGCTGTTGACCATCGATGCCGCTACCGTTTGGCTTGCAAAAACTTTCGCCGGAAAACTTAAGGAGTACCCTCTTGTATTTTAATTCTGCCATAATTTTAACTTCCCTGCAAAACAGGGCCTTTTCAAAAAGTTCCAAAATCCCTGATATCAACCAGCTACTCTACCACCTTGCCCTACTTTTGCCAAACATAAAATGCTGAATTTTAGGGCATAAACGCTGTTTTTATGAAAAATGTGCTCTTATACAGCTTTTTTCTTGACTTTTTCGGCATTTTCGCGATACAATCGGGGCGATGGAGTGTTAGAACAGAAGATGAGTTGGCTGGTTTTTCAGGTAATTTGAAGGAGAAGAGAAGATGAGAAGAGTTGTGTGGGTGTGTCTCGTGGGGCTTTGCGTGTTTGTGCAGTCTGTTAGTGGGACCGTGGTGGATGCAAAACTTAATCTTACCCAGGATTTCCCCGATATTTATTCCGATGCTACTATACCCCTACCCATTGTCAAGACAAAAAACCGGTTCTTTTAAGGTGGACTCAT
>CAZOPG010000465.1:0-1579 GCA_964581585.1 uncultured Planctomycetaceae bacterium
AAGTTGTTGATGTGCGGCTTTCAAATCAGTTTCAGACTTTTTATATTCGCTGATGTCCTCGTAAGTTCCTAAGATACCCATGACATTTCCATTTGTGTCGCAAAGTGGTATTTTGCTGGTTCGCAGCCATCGTTTTTTGTGATCAGGTGTGGTTTGCATTTCTTCATAATGTAATTTTGGAATGCCGCTTTGCATAACTAAATGATCATCAGTTCTATAACTTTCAGCATTTTGTTTCCAGACCAGGTCGTAGTCACTTTTGCCGACGATATCTTCTGGTTGAGCAAGTCCAGCATCTTTGGCGAAAGGTTCATTGCACCCTATGTAAATTGAATTACAATCTTTCCAAAATACCCGGACTGGCACCGTGTCTAAAACGCTTTGCAGCATTTTTTCACTTTTATACAATTCCTTTTCAGCTATATTCTGCAACAATGCATACAAAAGGAATCCCCACCATATCAGAGCAACGACTCCAATAATGTCTTCAACGGTATCCCATTTATTGCTTATTCCAGACCATTCAATGAAAAGGCAAATGTTGTAAGACATTGTAAATGTGACCAAAGCGGCTGCAATCAATTTTATATTGCGTTTTAAAATTCTAATTCTGAATATAAATATTATGGCAGTTAAATTTGCAAGAATCGAAACTAAAATTATACCAGCTATGAGGTTCATGCCTTAGTCCCCATTTATTTTAGATAAACGCCAAGACCAAATTGTGATGAGTATGGCACTGGTGACATAACAGAGGTGCTCTAAATAATTGAATGTTTTATTAAGGAATAATTCTTCGAGAACAGTTGTTAAAAAACCTGCGAAAACAAAATAAAATGCGAATAAAAGCATTTTATAGGCATATATTTTTTTGAAGTTTGGATATTTAACCAGGATAAATATTATGATACCTGTTGCAAATATTAACCCAATAAGTTCGTCCTCATGTGCCATCTTAGGCCTCCTTTTTTACTCCACATTCTCATATTCAAACGAGGTGTAAAAGAGCATCTCAGCAGTAAAGCTATGATAGCAAATCAAATGCTTACTGTAAACTATAAAATGAACGAGTAATAAGTGGTACAGATGTCCAATAATGAAAGATATCAAACAGCGTTGTTACGGATAATTTTACAATTGGTTACAAATTCCATCCTGGTGGAGTCGGCTTCATCCATTCTTCTGCGAGCATTGAATAGTCCTTAAAGTCAACTTTTCCGTCATCATTAAGATCCGCTGAAAGGTCCGGAGCTGATTGTGTCCATTGGTTTGCCATCGTTTTCAATTGCTTATTTGCGACATGGTTGAATGTTATGTCTTTCTGAAAAAGCCCTGTCCATTGTTGTTTATAGTTTTGTTCAGCGATGATGAGTTTATTTTCTGTTATTCTTGCGACACCGATAGCTTCAAACAAACCATTACCCCAGTCAGGATTTTCATGGTTTCTCTGGCTTGAATTAATACAACATGCATTGAAACCTCTCCAAAGGTAGTGTTGGGTGTTATGCCAGTGGCCACGAAAAAGAGCTATTATGTTTAAGTCTTTTACCATGTCGTAGAATCCAGGCTCATCAAATTT
>CAZOPG010000466.1:0-1578 GCA_964581585.1 uncultured Planctomycetaceae bacterium
TGGGCGTTACAATGATAGGAGCGATGGTTACAGAGATGATTGCCACCGCAAGGGCGTTAATTGGAAGCGACGAAAAGATAATCGATGTCAGCTTTGCGCATCCGACGGTTTCCGAGGTTTTGAAGGAGGCCTGGGAAGATGCGTTCGGGATTAGCCTGCACGCACCACCCAAAAAATAAAATTCTTGTTTTTCCTTGACTGCTGCGGAAAATTGGTATAATTAATATACCAATAATTTAAGCAACGGACTTGGTATGAACAAGGAATTATTACATAATAAGGTTGTCAGAGAAATAATCGCTATTATTGCGTCAGGAGTTTGTGAGGACGGCCAGAGATTGCCTTCCGAAAGAGAACTGTGTGAGCAATTTGGTGTTAGCAGGGGGACCGTTCGGCAGGGGTTGGCCGATCTGGAGCAGGTTGGGATCGTTAAGATTAAGCGAGGTTCCGGGGTTTATGCCCAGAAATTTTCACATAAAAAATTGCCTTCACATCTTTTGCCCCGTGAGTTCAAAAATGTATCGCTGGAGGATATTATCACTGCCCGTAAGGTGATCGAATCAGCTACGATAGAGTTGGCATGCGATAATATTACGAAAAAACAAATTGGGATATTGGAACAGATGGTCAATGAAATGGCTGAGGCAAAGGACAATCTGCCGGAATTTTTGAGACTTGATATGAATTTTCATCAGATGGTTGTTCAATCGGCCGGCAATGTTGCCCTGGTAACAGCGTTTGAGGCGATTTCAGAATATCTTAAATATTCACAGGTTTTTAGTACCCTTCGGCAGGGGCAGGAACAGGTTGCGATTTCTCATCATCTTGAGATGTTGGAGGCGCTGAAAAAGAAAGACAAAAAAACAGCATCTAAAGCGATGGTCACACACCTCGAGTACACAAAAAAAACTGGTGTTGAAACAGTAGGGGCCAGATGCAAATCGGGGAGCGATAGAAAATGACAGCCAACAATTCGAATATACCAAGTATTTTAGATGCTGCTTGTTACAATTTAGCCGAAACTGCTAAACGGCTTGGGCTTGATGGTAGTATTATTGCGGTTCTTTCTGATCCGAAAGAGAAAACTGAATTTTCTTTCAACCCGACTTTGCCGAGTGGGGATGTTGTTCATGTAAAGGTATTTTTAGTTCGGCATAATGATGCACTTGGTCCGGCCAAGGGGGGAATAAGGATGACACCGACGGTTACGGCGGATGACATTGTTGGGCTTTCTATGGAAATGACATGGAAGACCTCGTTGATAGGCGTGCCGTTCGGTGGTGGCAAAAGCGGAATTTGCTTTGATACGGGGAAGTTTTCGGCAGAAGATAAAGAAGCGGTGATTCGTTCGTTTACGCGAGGGTTGAACAGGCATGTCGGGCCGGAAATTTATGTTCCGGCTCCGGATATGGGGACGAATGAAGTTGATATGGGGCACATTCGTGACTGTATCGCTTATTCAACGGGCACTTCGATTACTACCGGCTGCTTTGTTACGGGAAAACCAGTAATTCTCGGCGGGATCCTTGGCAGAAGAGAAGCTACCGGCAAGGGTGTTGTTTTTACGGTCCTTGCCGC
>CAZOPG010000467.1:0-1574 GCA_964581585.1 uncultured Planctomycetaceae bacterium
GCACCGAAACCCATTGATTTCACCACTCTTAAGAAGCCCCTGTATCCTTTCGTCAGCGGCAACCGTAGTAAAGCTTATTTTGGAATGACGAGCTTTAAGCCTTAATGCGATTTCCTGCATTGGCCGCCACAAAGATTTGATCTCTGCATTACGCGAACCCGGCATAAGCGCGATATTCGCCCCCGCTATCCCATATTCCGCATACGCTTTGGCCGTCACATTTTGCGGATCGATATCCTCTAGCAACGGATTACCAACGAATCGACAGTTAACCCCCCTCTCAGCAAACCAGTCCTGCTCAAAAGGCAAAATGCAGGCCATCTGGCACAATTGGCCGTTGAAAAGCTTTCTATACTTCCGTATTCGCCACGGTGCCCACGCCCAAAGTTGAGGCGCCACGTAGAAAATGGTCTTGATATTGTGCTTTTTAGCGGCACAGGCAACATGATAGTTAAAGCTCGGCGAGTCGCACACAATTACAAGATCGATCTGGTTCTCGGCAAAATACCTGGATATGCGTTTTATCAGTTTGTAGTAATACACCAACCTGCCCAACGCCTGATAGAGCATAACGGCTTCATCGACAGTATCTTCAATAAGTTCACACCCAGCCTGAGCCATCTTTCGGCCACCGATCCCAACAAATTCAACATTCGCATTGGCCCGCTTCATCGCATTTATAATACCCGCGCAGTGCATATCACCGCTGGCTTCCACAGCAGTTACAAAAACCCGAATCGGCCTACCCATCGTCATATCCATATCACCTATTTAATAACCGAAGGTTGCAAAAATCACAAGTTTTTTCGCCCGCCAAGGGATTCTTAAACGCCAATATTTTGCCGGGGTTCTAGCATTGGAAATCGTAAGATGTGATGAATCGCTGCGATTGATACATTATTAAAGATTATAAGGTCGAGAAATTTGGGGGATTTCGACAGTTTTTAAAAGTTTTTTTTGGTGATTTTCGAAAAAAATCGCCGTTTTCAGGCTAAAAGTCCATTCTGGACATTGTTGATACAGGGGGAAACGCCAAAAATGGGAACAAAAATCGCTCGAAATCGTCAGAAAACATGCACAAATCGTTAGAAATGCATAGCAAATGACAAGTTTTTGTCAGTTTTTGTTACTTTTTTGGGGCCATATTTCAAGACTAAACAATTCGCCAAACAGAATGTTTGGATCGGATCAGCGTTGCGGGGCCGCTTCGCGGGCTGGCTTTATGGTTTTTTAGACGCCTGGTCCTGCGAGGTAAATGTCAGAACTGTGACAAAGACCTCTGCCGATTGGTTGAGCCAGAAGACGAATGAATAAGCAGCGATCCGTCGGCTACACTGTAGCGAGCCCGACGTTGTCTCGGAATTCACCGGGCAATTATGTATTCTTCTTTTCTTTTTTCAATCTTCGTTTTTCCTTTGGATTAAGCTGAGACTTTTTCTGTTGTTCTCTTTTGCCTTTATCTTTTTTACCACTATCGCCCATCTCTGTTGCTCCTTGATCGTTCTGAATCTAAAAATGATTACTAAATCTTTATAACAACTCCCCCTTGATCCGGCAATATTTATCCGCCTCCC
>CAZOPG010000468.1:0-1569 GCA_964581585.1 uncultured Planctomycetaceae bacterium
TTGGTCGGCAGAGATGTGCGAGTCAGTTCTCCCGAAGTCCATGATGCACTAATTTCTGGCATAACAGATTCAGGAGCCAATGTTTGTGATATTGGTCTTGCAACAACTCCAATGGTGTATTTCGGTACAGGAAGGTATCACTTTGATGCATCGGTCCAGATTACAGCATCCCACAATCCTGCAGAATATAATGGAATCAAGGTTTCTAAAACAGGTGCTCTACCTGTTGGTTATGACACAGGTCTAAGTAAGCTTGAAGAACAGGTTGAAAGTGGAATTGCAATTGTTCCTGTTGAGAACCGAGGATGTGTATATTATAAAGATATAAAAGATGATTATATTGCGTTTCAAAAAGAGAGACTTTCTGATATCGGCAATCTTAAGATTGGTGTTGATTGTTCAAATGGAATGGTTGGTATAGTACTCAAAGATATTCTCGGTGAAGCACCAATATATATAAATGAAGAGCTTGATGGTACTTTTCCGTGCCATCCACCAAATCCACTTGAAGAAGAAAACTGTGAGCAGATAAAAAAACTGGTTACAGATAATCAACTTGATGTTGGTGTCATCTTTGATGGCGATGCGGATAGAATGATGCTTATTGATGAAAATGGGCGTTTTGTTAGACCTGACATTACTATTGGTATACTAGGCAGATATTATCTTCATGAACCAGGAGATCATGTGCTTTATGATATTCGTACATCTAGAGGTGTTACAGAGTATATTCAGAAAATGGGTGCTGAAATTCATATGTCCAAGGTTGGTCACGCATTTGCAAAGTATAAAATGGCTGAATATGGGTGCGTTTTTGGTGGTGAGCTAGCGGGACATTACTATTTGAGAGATTTTTATAATTGTGATTCTGCTATTATGGCAACAGTAATTGTTCTGGACGTTCTTTCTGCATTGAAAGAGAAGAATATCAAATTTTCGGAGCTGGTTGACGAAATTGACTGCTATGCAAATTCTGGTGAGATTAATTACAAGATTGAGAATAAGCAAGAAATCATTAAAAAAGTTAAGAACTATGTTCTTGAACGAGAGACTCCAACATTCCAAACAGATTTAGATGGATATCGTTTTGATTTTGAGGATTGGTGGTTTAACATTCGTCCTTCTAATACTGAGCCTTATCTCCGCCTAATTGTTGAAGCTGATAATCAGGAACTGCTTGACCAAAAACTAGCAATGCTCAAGTCATTGATTGTTTAAAACAAATCATCCAAAGAGTTTCTATCCACAGATTTCACAGATTAATAAGATTGTTCGCAGAATGATTTACAGCAGAATGATTTTAAAGAAAATTTTATCGACAGAATCATTTTCATGACAGAATCATTTTAGGAAAAGTTTAGCCACGGAAACCTCTGAAAACACAGAAAGATAAGAGATTTTCGCACAGAGGCGCCAAGAACGCAGAGAAGAATAGAAATGGATTATGAACGTCGAACAACGAACGTCCAACATCCAATTTTGAATGAGACAAGATATATTTGCAACTCAGGTTACAGCTACGAAGTAGCGACAGAGTATAGCCCTGGGTGTAAACCCATGGAATAAATA
>CAZOPG010000469.1:0-1558 GCA_964581585.1 uncultured Planctomycetaceae bacterium
GGTTACAACCGACGTTCGTGTGCCTCCGGAATCTTTAGTGGCTCCAAGTGTAATTCGGTTTACAGAGCCTGCAAAACTTTCTGCAATTTCAGGTACTGGCATTTGTGATCTCCAATATATTCTAAGACTGTTTAATTTTATTTAATTTTTAGTTCCCGTTCAACTATTTCCCGCATTGCCAAAAATGCAGAACTGCTTTCAATATCAAATATGGTTTTACTCTGCGTAGAACAATCCAGGATCACTTTATCATAAGGCACAAAACCAAAGCTTTCGATCCCATCCATCTCATGAACATTGTCGGCTCTGTTCCATATTATCCCGGTACGCTTTACAGTAATAGGCAATTGCCTGGTAAGCTCAAAAATTCTTTTAACTGTAATCTGACCTATGGCGCCAGGCTCAGCTACAATAAAGAGCAAATCAATATTATTTGTAGTTCGCCGCGACAGATGTTCCATTCCAGCTTCATTGTCAAGAACCACAAAACTGTACGCATCACTCAACTTATCCATAAAGCTCCGCAGAAGATTATTTGCCGCACAGTAACAGGACGGTCCTTCAGGATGACCCATAGTTAGCAAATCAAAACCTTTAGCCTCGCAAATCGCCTGCTGAATTCCATATTCCAATAATCGTGTTTTATCTATGCCGGTATTATCTGGTGTTTTAGCGCGGGCCTGCTCTCGAATACCTGCAATCGTATCTGTAACCTCCACACCCATAGTCAAACCAAGACAAGAGTTAGGATCGGCATCGACAGCCAGGACAGAACCCATAGACTGCTCTACAAGCAATCTGATAATCATAGCGGATAGGGTAGTTTTGCCCGAACCGCCTTTTCCACTTATGGCAATTGTTGTCGCTATTATATCATCTCCTGTCTATTATGCACTGTTGGCAAGTTTTACCCTTGGAAACAGTGACAAATCAGTATGAGGCAAAAACTTTGCCCTGATAAACTCTTCCATATATGTAGAATGGCTCATTAAATCAAAATATGTCATACTCTTGGCGATTTCCTCGGACATATCGAAAGCTTTTCGACTCAGCATCGCAGTCTTTGCTCCCGCGATAGCGGTATTACCGACGAAATGAATTTTTTCTAACGGCACATCTGGCAGCATTCCGACAATTACCGCCTGCCTTGTGTTAAGAAAATTGCCAAACCCACCCGCAAGATAAACTGCGTCCAGATCCTCAGGCTTGGTCTGAGTGGCCTCAAGGAGAACCTTGATAGCTGCAAAAACTCCGGCTTTCGAGCGAATTAAATTATCTATATCCGCTTGTGTAATTACTATTTCCTGATTACCATCACCTGCCGGGGTCAATTGAAATTGCAGGCCCTCATCTCCTTCGGTTAATCTGTGGTCATCGCCAGCAGTGAAACGTCCGGTCCGGTCAATTATTCCGTTTGTATATAACTCAGCAAGGGTATCCAAAAGTCCCGACCCGCAAATACCCACCGGCGGACTGTTTCCAATCACCTCTAATTCAATTGAACCATCCGAAAGAATTGACATTTTTTCAATGGCACCGGTTCCTGCTCGCATTCCGT
>CAZOPG010000470.1:0-1558 GCA_964581585.1 uncultured Planctomycetaceae bacterium
TCTGACCTGTTATCCCGGCGGTTTTGGGCCTTCCTACGGAATTCCCTCTCTGCGTAGTGTTGAGGTGATAAAAGGGCAAACCGTCGAGGTGGGTACAGGCCAGGATGCCAGACAATTGCAGATTCCAGCGGGAGCGTCAGATGTTTTTTACTGCGATCGGTTTTATGAAAATAGCGGAGTGTACAGCAAGGGAGCATGTGGTCTGTATTTTCTGCCGAAAACAATCGCCAGCGGAAATGTAACTGTTTCAAGTTACAGTGTCAGAACAAACCTTCATTTGCGTAAAGGCGAAAGAACAGCTCGTTTTGCTTTAACGGGTTATAGTGACATACCAAATAAGCGGGCGAGGAGACAGTTTTTTGAATCTCGCTCGGAAACAAAAAAATTATTGGGAATGACTAAATTTGATATGGAGGCAAAACAATGATTAGGTACATTTCGTTAGCAGTGATTGTTTTTTTAATGATGGTTTCATTTGTTTCAGGTCAGGAAGTTCCCCAGAGATTTTACACAGTTTTTTCCGTAAACGAACCGCCGATAATTGACGGAAAACTTGACGATACCTGTTGGCAGGGTTTGGCCGAGACGAGTGATTTTACCTGTATTGCGGCCCGCTCCGGGCTAGCTGAGGCTCAGACATTTGTAAAAATCGGAATGACCGAAAAAGATTTGTTGGTGGCTTTTAGATGTGTTGAGCCTGAGATAGATAAAGTATTGCAGGAACTGAAAGTCAAAGATGGTTTCCGTGAATCTGTTGAAATCTTTATCGATACCAATCTTGATCGTAACACTTACAACCAATACCGTTTCAGCAATGGCGGATTGTTTGGAGCACATAAAGGTTACGGTGGAGAACATGGAGGCAATTTAGAGGATTTTAGAGTAGCAGTTAGCTACGACAAAGATGCCTGGATAGTTGAGACGGCGATACCATTTTCATTAATTGGCGACACACCGAAAACGGGCCAGTTGTGGGGATTTAATCTGAATCGTGCACGATCTGTTGTTGATCCTATTTCTTTGGATTGCTGGTCAAACACAGGAGAAAATTCTTTTCATACTGTTGCGAAATTCGGACAGGTACTTTTCGGTTCGTTTGATAACTGGAAGAAAACAAAATACAGCAGAGATATGCAGATAATTGAAAAAGAATTGCAGGAGATGATCAAAGAATATCCCAAAAGTATTCGAAATGGAGATGAACTTCTCAAACAACTCCAGCCATCCGTAGAAATAAAACAATGCAAAATCACCGAAGAAGCCGATATGCTCGCGGCAATGAAGAATATGCTAGAACAGCAGAAAAAAGCTGAGGAGATTATTAAGGCAGTAAGGCTTATGGTAATCAGAGGAGAGTTTGAATAACGATAATATTATGTTGTTTTATAAGAAAGAAAAAAGCCAAATCTATCCAATTCTGGAGACAATATTTTGATTACGCTTAAGGGTAATCCCTGCCAAATTGGGCAAAAATACGGCAAAGTGTGTGCTGAGAAGCTTCGCGAAAATCTTAGCGTTCTTGTCTGGCGTGAGGGTTATGAGCCGTTACCACGAGGAG
>CAZOPG010000471.1:0-1543 GCA_964581585.1 uncultured Planctomycetaceae bacterium
TAATAAATGTGAAAGCAGAAAAAAATAATTATGTACTATTTCAGTTTCATTCGCCCTGCCCTGAAAATTGCCTTTGTGATGTTGGTTGTTGTGTTGAATTCGGCTATAATCGCAGCGGAATCTCCAATCGTTCGCCCATTTGAAAGTGGCGACAATTGTCAGCCTGTAAATGAGATCGACAAAATCGTAATGGCTGGTTTAAACAAAAAAGGTGTCAAGCCTGCTAACCTTTGCTCTAACGAGGTTTTCATTCGTCGTCTGTACCTGGATATCAACGGCACGCTGCCCAACGCAAATGAAGTTCGTGCGTTTGTTCGTAAGACAAACCCAGATAAACGAGCTGAACTGATAGAGAAGCTTTTAAAACATGACCATTTTGCTGATTACTGGTCATCAAAATGGTCTGATCTGCTAAGGATAAAGGCAGAGTTCCCGATCAATCTCTGGCCTAACGCAGTGCAGGCATATCATAAATGGCTTCACGATTCTATCAGTAAAAATATCCCATACGATAAGTTTGTGCGTGAAATTCTGACTTCAAGCGGCAGCAATTTTCGCGTCCCGCAGGTTAATTTCTATCGAGCTATCCAGGGACAAAAACCTTCAGCTATCTCAACAGCAGTTGCGCTGACTTTCATGGGAACACGTCTGGGAAACTGGCCCGAGGATAAACGAAAGGAAATGGAAGTTTTTTTCTCAGGGTTGGCTTATAAAAAAACTGAAGAATGGAAAGAAGAGATCGTCTATTGCAACCCGTCAATAGCTGAACCTGTCGATGCTGTTTTTCCTGATGGAACAAAAGTACATATCAAACCCGATGTTGATCGGCGAAAAGTCTTTGCTGATTGGTTGATAACTGAGGAAAATCCATGGTTTGCCCGTAACATAGTTAATCGAATATGGTCGTGGCTTTTGGGAAGAGGTCTGATTCATGAGACTGATGATATCCGTGATGACAACCCACCGATTTATCCTGATGTCCTTAAATACCTCGAAAAAGAACTCATAAAAAGCAATTATGACTTGCTTCACATTTACAGACTCATTTTAAACTCCAGAACATATCAACAGTCTTCAATTGTGCAAAGTGACAACCCTGATGCTGAGAATATGTTCGCCTGCTATCGAGTTCGTCAGCTTGAAGCGGAAGTTCTTGTCGATGCGTTGTGCAAGATAACAGGCACTAAAGAATCCTACTCAAGTGTAATCCCTGAGCCTTTCACATTCATTCCCGCAAGCAATCGTTCTATAGAGTTAGCTGACGGCAGTATTACCAGCCAGTTTCTTGAAATGTTTGGCAGACCTTCGCGAGATACAGGTCTGGAATCTGAGCGTAACAGTCGACCTACAAGCTCGCAAAGGCTTCATATGCTTAATTCCAGCCATATTCAGAAAAAAATCGAAAGGAGCTGGAGACTAAAGAAAATGTTGAAGATGGCTAAGAAGGATCGCAAAAAGTTAATAAGGATGGCGTATATGGAAATCATCTCGCGAAATCCAACCCAGGAAGAAATTAATTATATGTTGGAATATTTTAAAATAA
>CAZOPG010000472.1:0-1541 GCA_964581585.1 uncultured Planctomycetaceae bacterium
GTTGATATGGCTTTGAGAAAGTCCGACTCTTTTCAACAACTCAGCGGTTCTATCGGCCAACTCAGATGTGGCAACGATTTTATGAACCTTTAACGGCTCAGAAATAATGTTACCTACGGTCATTCGCGGGTTAAGTGAGCCGTAGGGATCCTGAAAAATTATGGAAATATTCCTGCGAATTTTCTGCAGTTCTTTTGCAGGTACCTTTAAGATATCAGTGCCGTCAAAAAAAACCTCTCCTGCCTCTGCAGGTATCAGACGGGCTATGGTTCTGGCGGCCGTAGTTTTGCCACAGCCGCTTTCGCCGACAAGACCGAAAGTTTTACCCGGCGCAATATCAAAACTTATTCCATCAACCGCCTTAACATGGGCAATCGTTTTGCGAAACAGGCCTGCTTTGACAGGGAACCACGCCTTTAACTCTCTTACACTCAGTAGATTTTCTTTTTGCTCGTTCATATATTTTACTCAGATTGATATCCTTTTGCATACCAGCAGGCGACGAATCGGCCCGGCGTAACTTCTTTCAGCTCAGGCTCATCCTGACGGCATTTTTGCTTGTCGCAGCCGATAGGGCACCGAGGATGAAACTTGCAGCCCTCAGGAAAATGTAAAGGGTCAGGGACATTGCCTTGTATTGTGTACAGTCGTTTTTGTTCGGAGCCCAGCTGCGGCAATGACTGATAAAGTGCCTTAGTATATGGGTGCAGCGGTTCTTCGAAGAGCGATTTGCAGTCGGCATGCTCAACGATTCTGGAGGCATACATCACGGCGACATCGTCGGCTCGCTCGGCAACGACTCCCAAATCGTGCGTTATAAGCAGGATGCTCATATCCTCGCTCTGCTGAAGCTCATCGAGAAGATCAAGAATTTGTGCCTGAATAGTAACATCCAGAGCAGTTGTAGGCTCGTCAGCGATTAACAGGGCGGGCTGGCAGCTTATCGCCATCGCTATCATCACCCTCTGTCGCATTCCGCCGGACATCTGGTGCGGATATTCATTGACTCGCCGTGCGGGATCGGGGATGCCTACTTTTCTGAGAATTTCAGTCGCTTCGCTCCAGGCCTGCGCAGCGGTTTTTTTCTGATGCACTATTATCGCCTCAGCTATCTGGTTGCCGATCGTGTAAACGGGGTTAAGGCTGGTCATTGGTTCCTGAAAGATCATCGCGATTTTATTGCCGCGAATCTGACGCATTTTTTTTTCGCTCAACGCCAAAACACTCTGCCCATAGAAAAGAATATCTCCCGCGACAATTTTCCCTGCCGGCCCGGAAACCAGTCGCATTATAGAAAGGGCGGTTACGCTTTTCCCGCAGCCGCTCTCGCCAACAAGTGCAAAAGTTTCACCCTTTTTGATATCGAAGCTGACATCACCAACAGCTTTGGCAACACCGTCTTCCGTAGCAAAATGCGTCGAAAGATTCTTAATAGATAATATTGTTTTTTTGTCGTCGATTATAATTTATTGTGTTTTCAATTTCGGGTCAAGTGAATCACGCAATGCATCTCCAAAGATATTCAGAGCTAATGATATAAT
>CAZOPG010000473.1:0-1539 GCA_964581585.1 uncultured Planctomycetaceae bacterium
TGACGATGCCCGTATGATGTATGGCATTATGCTGCGTAGTTGGGGCTACGAGGTCGCCGAAGCAACGACTGGCCGTGAAGGCATCAAAGCCGCGCTGCGCCAGGCCCCCGACGTGATTCTCCTGGATATCATGATGTCCGATATGGATGGCTACGAGGTCTGCCAACAGCTGCGGAGTGACATGGGCTTCAATCGAGTGCCCATCCTCTTCCTCACCGCCCTGGATACGATGGATGACCGCATCAAGGGCTATGCGCTGGGGGCGGACGACTTCATCACCAAAAACCAGATTGATTACAAGGAGTTGGGTGTACGTATCAAAGCCGCTATCGAACGCGCCAAGCGATTGAGTGAATCCGGTCGCGGGACATCAAAACGGACCGTGATTGGACTCCTGTCCATCCGAGGAGGCGTAGGCGTGAGCACGTTGGCTATGCACCTCGCCCGGCACGCCACCACGGTCAGCGATCGCCCGGTGATTCTCATCGATCTGGCATTCCCGGTCGGCAGCATCAGCCTATGGAGTGGTATATCCGGCCCCAGGAACAGCGTGACACTGCTATCACGTGCCCCCGCAGAGATTGACCTGAGCGTGATCAACAACTATAGCTTGCAGAACGTCTATGGGTCCTACTTCATCCCCGGACCGGCATCCCTCACGGACTTAAGTGCTATACGCACCCAGGCCCTGGAGCGCGTGCTTGAGATCCTGCGTGATGCCGGCTATGTTGTCATCCTCGACCTGGGGCGCGCAACCCTGCCGCTGATGTGGGGCACACTGACGAAGTGTGATTGGATCGGTATCGTGACATCGGCGGACAACACCTCACGCGCACTGGCGAAAGAACTGATGACATCACTTCCCGACCGGGGTGTCGACCCCAGATCTCTGATCCTTCTGTTCAATGATTGCACGAACAAGACCCCCTCAGACATCTCGATCGGATTGCCGCGTACCCCTGACGTGTTCATACCCTACACTGAGAGCTTTGATGAGTTGACAATATCTTCGGCCTTCAGCCACTTGTGGGCCATTGTCGCGGCAGAGGAACAGCAATATCTGGAACTGCCGCGTGATGACCGTGGCGTTTCAGGAGATTCGTAGCAGAGGCATCTCTTCACCCGTGAGCGCTTACCGGTCAGCGTGATGACATCGAGTTTGTGCTCAATACCAGATGGCAGTTTACAAATTCATACGGAGGTCAAACTATGGAATTCGATCCGAATGTTCGTTATCTTGAGACTCATGAGTGGGCCCGCAAAGACGATGATGAAGTTATCGTCGGTATTTCCGACTATGCTCAGAGCACGCTCTCCGACGTCGTCTATGTTGAGCTTCCCGAAATCGGCGAGACGATCAGCAAGGGTGATCAGCTGGGTGTTGTGGAGTCGGTCAAAGCTGCTGGAGACGTCTACGCGCCGATGAGCGGGGAGGTCGTAACAGTCAATGAGGCACTTGAGGACGCACCCGAACTGGTGAACGGATCCCCGTTCGGTGATGGATGGCTCCTGCGCATCAAGCCCAGCGACCCGGGCGAA
>CAZOPG010000474.1:0-1537 GCA_964581585.1 uncultured Planctomycetaceae bacterium
CATAGAAAACAACTTTTAATCCTTCCCTGCTCATCGCCAGCATGTCCTCAGCGGTAAGTCTTGCCGCGTCATTGAGAATCTCGTCGTCCAGCGTGGTAAAATCCCACCAGTCGGGAGCTAATATACTAAGTTTACGTGCCATTTGTATTACTCCTTAAAATTGTTTGAACCATGTTTAGCTGTAAAAAGTTGAATATCTTTCCATCGCATCCATAAGTGCTTTTACATTTTCCAGCGGTACGCCTGGATATAACCCGTGAATCATCATCAGGCCACCGTTTTTGCTGCCCAACTTTTCCACTTCTTCGCGAATAAGGGCATCGATCTGTTCGGGCGTGCCTTGGGCGGTTATCATCTGTCGATCTATATCAAGGTCGACACAAACCTTTCCAGTCAGATTATCTTTGATCCAATCGATACCGTTTACCAAATCCTGAAGGTTAATTACATCAACGCCGGATTCGGTTAAATCTCCAACGAGAGATTTGATGTCTCCATCGGAATGCATGTTAATAATGCAGCCGGCTTTCCTCGCAATTGCCATGAGCCTTTGATAGCTGGGCTTGATATATTTCCTGAAATACTGCGGAGAAAGCATCGGGCCGTTTTGCATTCCAAGGTCTTCAGCAAATCCCATCGCTTCCACCTCAAAATACTTGAGATAGTTACACAACAACTTTGCATTGAACTCCTCTATCATGTCGATAAGTCCGTACAGTTTGGGATGTTCATCCGCCATATCAAAAATTATGTTTTGATAGCCTCTTATGTCCGTTAATTTCAGGAATGTATGGCCGTGTCCTATATCAGCCGAACAAAGTTCTTCCCTGAAAACGGCCGGCGGTGTTTTACTTTCCCAATCAATAGGTTCCCAGTTAGTCGTTTTGTCCGGGTCAGGTGGGCTAAAATTTTCGAAGTCGTCCCAGTTTTCCAGCGGGTGTTTTGTAACGACCCCCATTATGCCATCAATAGCAGTCTCCCAGCGGCAACCCCACGGGTCAATGTATGGTTTTCCGGCCAGAACAGTAATAGGATGCTCAGGAATTACAAATTCAGATTCATTAAAATCTGGGAACAGCAATTTGTGAGATGCCATTTGTTCAATAAGAAAATCTTTTGGATAAGAATCCCAGCAGGATGTTATGATTGCAAAACACATGGGAATGTATTCGGGCTTGTTGAAGTGTATGCAGTTTAGAGTGTTTTCTCTTGCGTCCATCGTAATTCCTCAAAGCTCGTGAGTTAGATCTTCCAATTCTTTTTTCAGTATATTATCCTGCGGATAGGCATGGCCGAGATGTTGCCTGAACCCTTCAGCAAAGGCGACTCCGATGAGCTGGCCTCTTTTTTTGCCCCAGGCTTTCATCGAAATAATATATTCATCGATTCCATGATGAGCCATGAGCCAGTTACGCTGACTTGCATGACAGCAGAGCATTTCCTCTTTAACGTCGATTTTTTTACTTATATCAACAAGAATAGAAGGCTTAATTTTATTTCCCAGTATATCTTTCCCCTCCATAGCATCGAGATAATA
>CAZOPG010000475.1:0-1522 GCA_964581585.1 uncultured Planctomycetaceae bacterium
CTTTTTCCTCAAAATCATCAATAGCTGTTAATGGCATTGATTTGTTAGTGTATAACAATTTTTTCCCGCCGGGAATATTTGGCAGATTAAGAATTGTGTCTATACAGGCATCAATACCACCAATATGAGTAATCATAACTGCTGGATTTAATAGACCCTTTGACATCAAATCAAGAGCTTCCTTCATATCATCTGTGTTGCCACCAGATGAACCAACGATGTGATGGTCTGCATAATGTACATCATAAAAATTGATTGTTGCCTGGAAATCTTGTTTTGAAGGTCCGGCGAAGAAGTTTAGGCAACCACCATATCCAAGAATTTTGTCTGCTTGTTCAACTAGAATAGGAACCGGAGCAAAAACCATAACATCATCATATCCATCTTTGCCTGTTAACGCTTTAAGCTCAGCAACAGCATCTTCACATTCCATTGTATTAACATATTTCAGTGTTACACCATTTTCTGCAGCTTCTTCAGGAGAGAAAATTGATGCTGCACGATCAAGACGAGCTGTGTCGATGTCAGTTACAACTAAAAGCTTTGGTTTTCTTGGTCCGTGGATTGCATAGTCAATTGCGCCAAGTCCCATTGGTCCAGCTCCAGCTAGGATAGCCATTGCACCACCTTCTACAATACCGTTCTTATAGTCATATGTGCCATGCTTGTAGTGGAATGCTGTATTAAATGCACCAATGATACATGAAACAGGTTCTGATAGAGAGGCCTTAAAATATGCTTCACCACTGTATGGAAGAAGACAATTCATATCCATTACTTCTTCAGGAATAATAATTTTTGTTGCATTGCCGCCAATGTAGTTAAATGAATACCCTGGAGCCTCAAGTTCTCTGCCTGGAACAGAGAGAGCTGGTTGAATGCTATATTTTTCGCCAACCTTAAATTTGGATGCCCACTTGGATCCAACCTCTAGGATTGTTCCGCAAAATTCATGTCCAATAATTATTGGGTTTTCTGCAACATTATTTGGAACTCTTTTGTGATCTGCGCCTTGATGTGTTGCTTTGTATGATGACATACAGATACTGTTTGATTCTATGCTTGCAAGAATCTCGCCATCTTTTAGTTCTGGAAGCTCAAACTTCTCTAATCTTAAATCATCTTTACCGTATAATCTTACTGCTAGTGTTTCCATTTTATTTTTTCCTTTATAATGTTTTGTTGGGTAATCCCAAAACTCATGTTTTATTATAATGTTTTCGACGATGAACCATCGCCGCTACAGTTGTTATGCATCAAAGCAGGCTGATCCTGCACCCATATAAATTCGATTCATAGAATCGACGCTACATTTGTCAGATACAACATTAGTAGCTCGTTAATGTAGTGTCCGCTCTATGAGCGGAAATATGTTTTCATATAATTTTCATAGTGCACAATGCACTGTTTTAAAAGTATTCCGTAATTCGTAATTGATTCAACCCTGCAGAATTATCACATTCAGCATTTATTTAAACTATCTAACGAACACCCGAGCAATGCGAAGTGGCAGTTTCAATAA
>CAZOPG010000476.1:0-1522 GCA_964581585.1 uncultured Planctomycetaceae bacterium
CGCCCAGCTGTATATTGACATCGCTCGAAAATATGAGCATTCGGCCATCTTTGTGCAGCCCACCATGCCAGATATTCCTTCATTTGTACGTCTGTTCGAAGTCATTCGAGAACTCTCAGGCGATGAATATTTTCTCGGCACCCATGGTGACCCAACTTTTTCGCTGCCTGATGGAGAACATATGGCAGAGTTCTCATACCTGATGGCAGATAATCCTCAGCAGTTGTTAGACCGGGCACAGCGGCAGGTGGATAAACAACTCGAACTGGCCCAAAAAGCGGCCGAGCATGGCGCGCTAGATGGTTTTTTCATGTGCGCAGATTACTGCTTCAATACGGGGCCATTCCTCAGCCCGAGACTGTTTTCAAAATACGTAACCCCCTATCTGACCCAGACCATTGCGGCTTATCGCGAGATGGGCCTTTACGCTGTCAAACATACTGATGGAAATATCATGCCGATCATCGACCAGTTGGTAGGGGCGAATCCGCACGCACTGCATTCACTCGATCCGATGGCAGGGGTGGATATTGCCGAGGTTAAACGCCGCTATGGCGATCAAATTTGCCTGATCGGGAATGTCAACTGTGCAGAACTGGACACCGGCACCGAAGAAGATGTGCTGGCATCTACCCGCTATGCCCTCCAAAACGGCATGCCGGACGGTGGATATATCTTCTCAACCAGCAACTGTGTCTACACCGGCATGCGCCTGGCGCGTTATGACCTAATGCTAGATATCTGGCGACGAGAAGGAAACTACTAAGGTCAAATTCAAACGATAATTAGATAATTTTCCCAAAGATAAGAGCTTAAGGGTAAAATTGAAGCGCACATACATCCACCATAATGGGAAGCAATTAGACTACAGCAAAAACTAAAGGGTTAAAAATGGATGGTCAAAGCGGAGACGCAACAACAAAACATAGAATGATCATGGCTATTTTATGGGGAGTCTTGTCATTTTCCATCTATTCGGTCATTCAAATTCAAGAAAACTTCTGGAGAATTAATACAAAGACCCCTTTCTTAGTAACTATCCTGATTTCAATTTTTATTTTGTTAATGATCACTTATAAACGAGGTCGCAAAGCTGCATTACCTTTCACTTTGATTGTTCTTCTGATTGCTTTACTCATTCTTGGATGGCAACACACTTATCGACAACCGGAACTAGCCAATCCATCTATCTTAGCGCTTTATACTTATAATACTCTTGAAGAAGAGAGTAGCCTTCCTCTTCTCAGTTACCTGAAAAATAATTTTTCCCACCACAAATTGATTGTAACAAATGATTTGCAATCGTTATTGAATGAGACAAAATTACTGACATGGGCTGAGGCTTCTTCAGTTCAATATATTGAACCACTTGCTCTCAACGCATCTCAGAAAAACATGCTTCAAACTTTGGTTTTTTCTGATTTAGGAACTTATTTTGGGTATCATTATCTCGTTTCATCTTCACTCAATGTTTCACCATCCGAATCAATTTGTATCTTCCCTCATGATAAAACCATTTATG
>CAZOPG010000477.1:0-1518 GCA_964581585.1 uncultured Planctomycetaceae bacterium
AAATGTCCGGCTGACCGAGGGCAGAAACTTGGCAACTATCCTTCAATTGGACATAGAAAAGAGTCATGCTGGGACGGAGTGGGATGCAGTTATCTGCCTAATTTTACTGCAAATTCAAATTATTCCGATGCTCCCGGGCTTTGGCAAAAGAAGATCACACAAGTTAAAAATAGTTATAATTTGATACTTGTGAGGGATTTTTCTTTCCTGGCGTATTTCATGACTCCAGAGGGCAGCTATGACGAGCCTTTTGGATATTTTTACTGGCATGACAACAAATATAACGGCTGGGGTAATGTAACATTCGTTGATGGGCACACGGAATATAAACAAGCAACTCAAACTAAGCCTGACTATCAAAATGGCAATGGTTGGACTTTCATAATCGATAAATAAAAAAATTTCAAAAAAAATCTCAAAAGAGCTTGAACAAGAAAAAAAGTTGATTATTATGAAAGTGCCTGAGTTTTCAGTCGGGATTTGAGGTCTAAATGGTGGCCCGCCCCCTGTCAGCTCAGGCATTTTTTTTGTTTTAATTATTAGCTTGCGGTTGCTTTTATGATTGAAGCTTGTTGCTGTGGAAGTGAGAAGAAATATAAGAAGTGCTGCGGTAAATATAATGGGAGCAAGTAGTAACGCTACAGTTCTTCAGCAAAAATGAGACACAAGTCGCTGATTAATTATTAACGAATTGAATAGCATACCTCAGTAATTCGGAAGAGTCGGCAAGGTTTAGTTTTTCTTTTATATGAGCTCGGTAGGTTTCTATTGTTTTTACGCTTAGAAAGAGCTTTGATGCAATTATTCTTGTACCAAAGCCATGCCCAATAAGAAGGAATACTTCAAGTTCTCTATCGCTAAGTGATTCGGTAGAATGATTGTTTGCCTCTGGTCTTTGGCCTACAAACTTATGTATCATTCTCATCATTATATCATCACTAATGTATTCCTGGCCTGAGAAGATTTTTCTTATAGCGATTATGAGTTTTTCGGTTCCTTTCTGCTTCATTATATAACCACTAGCGCCAGCTCTGAGTACTCTTTCTGCATATAATGATTCATCGTGCATGGATAGTACAAGGATGGCAAGATTCGGGTATTGGCTTTTTACTCTCTTGATAAGCTCAAAGCCGCTTTCACCTTCAAGTGAGATGTCAACAATAATTAAATCAGGGTTGTATTTTTTAACTGCTTTCATTGCCTCATTGGCATTTTCTGCCTGTGCACAAACATGAAAGTCTTCTTCATGGTTGATTAGATTTTCAAGTCCCTGCCTTACAATGGGATGATCATCAACAACAATTATCTTGCGAACATTTTGCGTCAATGTATTTTTAAATTCCATAACAATTACCATTCCTTTCTATTTTTCCGTGAGGAAAGACACAACGAACAACAACTCCACCTTTTGGGGCACCTTTAATATCTATGCTACCACCTATTATATCGCCTCTTTTTCGCATTATGCTAAGTCCCATACCATTGCTATTGTCCAATTGCTTATGCGAAAAGGCCAGA
>CAZOPG010000478.1:0-1515 GCA_964581585.1 uncultured Planctomycetaceae bacterium
GGATACCGATGTTGCCAAGATGCTCAGTGAGGCACGCAAGCCTACTGAAGAGACCACGGCCAACATAAAAGTTGAATTCGAAAAGGGTGATATTGTAAAAATTCGCGAAGGTGCGTTTGAAAACTTTGAAGGTACTGTGGATTCAATCGATACCGAGCGAGGTGTTGTTAGTGTTATTGTAACGATATTTGGGAGAAGCACACCACTGGATATCGAATACTGGCAGGTAGAAAAGGTATAGCTGTTGAGAAAAATTATTGAGGTAAGTAATGGCAAAAGAAATTACAGTTAAGATTAAATTACAGGCATCTGGTGGACAGGCGACACCTGCACCTCCAATTGGCCCGGCATTAGGTCAGCATGGTGTAAATATAGGTCAATTTGTTCAACAGTTTAACGAACGTACCAGAGATCTTAACGGAACAACTGTGCCGGTGGAAATAACAGTATATGCCGATAAGAGTTTCGAGTTTATCGTAAAGAGTCCTCCGGCAGCGGTGCTTCTAAAACAGGAAGCTGGACTGGCAAAGGGAAGCGGCGTTCCAAATAAAGAAAAGGTCGGCAAAGTTACGAAAGAACAGGTGAGAAAAATATCCGAAACAAAAATGAATGACCTTAATGCTTTTTCGCTTGAACAGGCTGACAAGATCATTGAAGGTACCGCCAGGAGTATGGGAATAGAGATCGAATAACAGTTGTTTATAATGGCTTACCACGGCTTGTAGTGGGAGCGAAATTTTTAATCATGTGTTCGCGGAGAATGTTTTATGGCAAATAGAAGTAAGAGATACAAAACCGCCGTTGATGGTCTTGCAAAAGATGCGGTATCACTGAACGAGGCGGTAAAGAAGGTGAAATCTTTTAATTCCGTCAAGTTCGATCAGAGCATTGATTGTGTAATACATCTTGGTATCGATCCACGGCAAGCTGATCAACTTATTCGCGGGGCGATTTCGTTGCCCAACGGGATAGGTAAATCGAAGAAGGTTATTGCCTTTTGTGACGACGATACCATAGAATCGGCCAAAGAAGCCGGGGCAATTGAGGCAGGTTGCGACGATTTGGTCAAGAAAATCACTGATGGATGGATGGACTTTGACGTCGCGATCGCATCACCGAAAGTTATGGGTAAAGTTGGCAAACTCGGCAGAACTCTTGGGCCGCAGGGTAAAATGCCCTCACCCAAAAATGGCACGGTTACCCAAGATGTTGTAACTGCTGTTAAGGAGTTTTCGGCGGGCAAAGTTGAGTTTAAGAATGACGCCGGCGGAAATGTTCATGCGGTTATGGGCAAGCAGAGTTTTGACGAGGCCAAACTCGTTGAAAACATAAGCACCTTTGTCGCCCTTATCAAGAAAATGAGGCCGAGTACGGCAAAAAGCACATATATTAAAAAGGTAGCCCTCAGTGCCACAATGAGCCCGGCTGTGATTGTCGATGTTTCAGGGATTTAGATTTTAATTAATCTTGAAAATTTAGAACAGGTATAACTATGAGTAAATTTGTAAAAGAGTT
>CAZOPG010000479.1:0-1514 GCA_964581585.1 uncultured Planctomycetaceae bacterium
TGGAAATAATTCATGGAGTGCGAACTACTACATTTGGATGGTAAAATTAAGTGCCAACGGTGAACTGCTATGGCAGGAATGCTTTGGGGGATACGGCAACGAAAGGGTACATGGAGGAACCATCAAAAAGAGCGACCATAACTGGGTAATTGCCGGCAGGGCAGACAACAATTCATATGATGTAGCCTGCGATTTGCATGGCTACCCTGAGGATTACTGGGTGTTCGAGATAAAAGACACCACGGTGAGTATTGATGAAACGGCAAGTGAGGGGGTAAAAGTTTACCCCAACCCAGCACGGGATTACGTGGTGTTTGAGTTGGGGGCCGGCGTACCCACCTCAATCGCCTCTCACACCACCTTGCAAATAACAAACATTTTCGGGCAGGAAGTGGCTCGAGTACAATTACACCAGGAAATTACGGTTTGGGATTGCAGGGAGGTTGAAGCGGGGGTTTATTTTTATCATTTGAAAAATTATCATCCACAGTTTAAAGGAAAAATTATCATCCAATAATTTAGAAACCATTCTAAATCATTTTACATCTAAAATATTTAGTTTTGTAGCATCTAAAAAATGGTTGACATCATGCTACACATTCCAAGTTACCAAAGATATTTTTATATCCTGTTAATTGCAATCCTGTTTCTATCTAACACTCAAGCACAGGATACTTCAACGATTCATGGAACTATTATTTCACAGGAAACCAGCAAAGCAGTTAATCAGGCAGAAGTAATCCTGAAACCCGTCAAGCTCGGTACAGTGACTGATGGGAACGGAAATTTTGAATTTATTGGCCTTGACGCCGGGGATTATGAAATAGAAGTTATCCACCTTGGATGCAAAAGCTATATTGAGAAAATCAAGCTTAGGCAGGGTGAACATAAATCCATTCAAGTTTCTCTTGAAAAAGACATCCAAAATATTTCAGGGGTTGAAATTACTGACCAGGTTTTTCAATGGAAACCATATAAAAAAGAGGTGGTGGAACAAGCTACTATCGAAGGCTTGCCGGCACGCGACCCGGGAGAATTCCTTCGTAGGGAGCCCAATGTAGCCGGCATTCGTAAAGGAGGTGGAAATATCGATCCGGTGGTGCGGGGATTTAAGTTTTCGCAGTTGAATGTGCAAACCAACACCGGCCAAAAAATAGAAGGCGGCTGCCCCAACCGCATGGATCCGGCCACTTCGCATATTGATGTGAACGATATCAGTCGAATTGAAATCATTAAAGGTCCATACGCTTTGAGGTATGGTCAAAGCTTTGGAGGGGTTATCAACCTGGTAACTGAAAAAGCCAAACCCTACGAAAAATTTGAATTGCACGCCAAAGCACTGGTTGGATTTGAAAGCAACTGGAATGGCACTAAGCAACATATAGGCATCAATGGAGGAAACCGGACCGTGTATTTTGCCCTTGCAGGAAACCATCAGGAGTACGGGAACTACACTGCTGGAAATGGTGAAACAGTGCCCTCTTCCTTTAAAAAGTACAACTACTCTGCTGAGC
>CAZOPG010000480.1:0-1501 GCA_964581585.1 uncultured Planctomycetaceae bacterium
GTTCGGGGTAATAAGTGTTGCACCTTTATACTTGGAATAATCGCTCATCAGCCACGGATCAATCAACACTTTTTTGCCCGCAGATATGGCAAGTGTTATCATCTCGCCGCACAACTCGGCGGTAAGCAAACCTTTATTATAATCCTGTAGACAAACGATGTCGGCCGCGGCCAGGCCGGCCTCATAAGCATCAAGTACCTGCTGCTGTTGCAGCGGGCCAATAGGCTCTGTAGATTCCTCATCAAATCTCATCAGTTCCTGCCGATGGTGCTGCTGAGCCAAGCCAATAATCCTTTGCTTTATGATTGTGCATCTGTCTGAGACCGGCAGTAATGATGAAACATCCATACCGGTTTCACTAAGCATTTTTTTGAGTTTTTTTCCGTTGTCGTCTTCGCCGATAATTCCGACACATACCGCCTGTCCGCCCAAAGCGGCAATATCAGCGGCAACAAAGCCGGCTCCGCCACAACTGTATTGGCGACCTACAACTTTCAGCACTGGCGTAGGTGCATGCGGGCTGATCTTCACCGCGTTGGCGAATATGCAAACGTCGAGCATGAAATCTCCAACCAGCAGCACTTTCGGCGAGCCCAGAGCGGTTATCGCTTTTAATAATGTATCATCCATCATCAATCCGTTTTAATTGCTTTGTTTGACAGTTTCTCTTCTATCAGACTCACTATTGTACTCTCTCCTTCGACAAATTCCAGTTCTACTATCAGATATGCGAAGCCAATATCAAACTTATCCAGGCTCAACAGAGCGGTTTTTACCCAATCTTTCTGCGTGGAAAGCAGAATATCAGCTTCAAGATAGCGGGCCTGTTCGTATATCTGAGCAACATCATCTTCGGTATAATTATGGTGGTCGTTATATGTTTTCGACGCTGTCACATTTAGCCCCAACTCAGCCAGTGTACTGTAAAAAGCATCAGGATTTCCGATACCGCAAAAAGCAAAAATCTTCTTCTCTCTCAACTGCTCAAAAGACAGCTCAGCACCACCTATCAACCGGACTGAAACAGGTTTGTGAATTGCTTTGGCGAAGATCATGTTTGGCTTTATTTGCTTTACTCTGTCCTCAATTTCAGCAATGTGTTCTGGCAAAGATTGGTTGAATCTTGTTATCACAACCGCATCGGCCCGTCCGATGGACTTGACTGGCTCTCTGAGCAATCCAGCCGGGAGCAATCTGCCGTACCCAAATGGCTCGGTAGCATCGATAGCAACGATGTCAATATCGCGGGCAAGTTTTCTGTGTCCAAAACCATCGTCCATAACGAGTACATTGGCACCGAATTTTTCTATCGCTTTGGCGGCGGCCTCGGTACGGCTAGAGTTTATGATTACCTTCGCCTCCGGAGCAGCTTTGGCAAGCATCGCCGGTTCATCTGCAAAGCCGCCCTTCTTTGCTTTGTATCCGCGAGTCAGAACTGCACATTCAAAACCTTTTCGCGCAAGCATATTACATAGCCAGGCAACCAGTGGAGTTTTGCCGG
>CAZOPG010000481.1:0-1501 GCA_964581585.1 uncultured Planctomycetaceae bacterium
TCTCAAATTCCCCTTTAGGATACTGTTCAACTCTGCCATCAAGCCATAAAACGATATGATAGCTTTGAAAAAACTTTTTGGAAGCTTCAGTTGTGTACGCCAGTATTGTATTCTGCTCATCGGCGCCATACCTGATCCATTGTGCACGATAATGAATCCTGCCAAGACGCACAATCCCAAATCTCTTTCTAATAGTTTCAAGGTGTGACTCGCTCGGCAGTGAGCCATATAATTGGCGGTATTTTAGAGCTTCTTTGCCCAATAGCTCCATAGACCTTATCCCCTCGGAAATGTTAATTGAGTTCCTGATATTAGTCAAAACCACTACAAAGCCAATTGTAATTACCAGGACAATTGTAAAATTAGTCAGTAGATTTTTCTGTGCTCTGTTCATAAGATGGATCATGCCTTATGGGAAAGTTGTGGTTTTATTTTCACGATTTGCTTTTCGAAGTATATCCTTTTCTGTTCAAATAATTTTATAGCTTGCGGATATGCAATGCACTCCTGCTGAAAAACTCTCGCCGCGAGCGTCTCGGCGGTATCATCAGTTTCTACCGGACAACTTTGCTGGACGATTATGGCTCCTTTGTCATATTCGTCGGTGCAGAAATGCACAGTACAGCCGCTTATTTTGCATCCCGCTTCAAGTACGGCTTCGTGGACATGGTGGCCCCACATACCCTGTCCGCCAAAACTCGGCAACAAGGCGGGGTGTATATTCATAACACGATTTGAAAATTCGGCCGGTATCTGCCAAAGGCACAGCCAGCCTGCCTGTATAACCAGTTCAACCCCGGCGGCTATCAGTTCCTGTTTGATCTTGTCGCTGAACTTTTCTACGTCGAGATAGTCTTTCTTCCTGATGATTTTCACGTTGAGGCCGGCGTCTTTGGCTTTTTCAACGCCGCTAACAGTTGACCTTGACGAGATTACAAGGCTGATCTCCGCATTCAGCGTGCCCTGGCAAATATGTTCGAGGATATTCGTCATCGTCCTGCCGCCGCCGCTGAACAGTATGCCGAGACGCAGGGGCTTTGCTTTTTTCGATTTCAATTCAGCGGCCTGGGGCCACTGTTCAACATCGCCAGCTTTGTCAACCGCCTGGTTGGCAAGAGAATCGGCTTCGGCATTTTTGTCCCTGGTGACGTGTTTGATATCCCAACTTTCAAAACCGTCCAGCAGTTCGGTGCACTTGCAGTATATTTTGCGGATGTTCGGATTTTTAACACGATATGTGCCGTTAATTTGGCGAACCATCAGTTCGCTATCACTGAAAATCGTAATCTTTTCGGTACCCAGTTGTTGTGCCTGGCCGAGTGCATTCAGCAGTGCGGTATATTCGGCAATGTTATTTGTTGCCTTGCCGAGAAATGCGGCTTTGGCACAGACTTGATTACCCTCATCATCTGTCAGAACAAAAGCCGCTGCTGCCGGACCCGGATTACCTCTACTGGCTCCATCAGTATAAATAATCATTTTTTCTGCCTTTAGTCTTCAG